>CAYZCS010000001.1:0-78989 GCA_964476895.1 uncultured Candidatus Saccharibacteria bacterium
TCGGAGATCATGTGAGGAGAGATAATTGTCTCGTGACCAATAGACATATGGAGATCGATAAAATTTCCATCCGGGGCAACCAGCCTGCCTTGCTCACGATCCAGTTCGACTCCTGCCTCCGCGAATGCGTCGCCGTTATGCTCTTCAATCGCATCCATCGCTTCACGAAACCGGCGTTCTCCTTCCGCATTTCGCTCGGCCGCATCGGGTACGGGAACCCCCATGCCGCATGCTACTTCCGCTCTTGGTCTCATGTACGACTCCTTAAAACACTTATCAGGATACTTAGCGATTTAGCATACCAAGTCGAAATAGTGTGTCAACCAAGGCAGCTTCGTTTTCGTGCATTTCCACGAATACGAAGTGAGCGTGGAGTCCCGGCCGTTCCTTGGCGTGATCGGCACGTACTACCGGGATTTCGAACAGATTGGCGACGAGGAAGTGATCCGGGGGCTAGAAGAACAGTATTTTGATTACTGAGAGCAAGCATTGACCATAGATTCGAGGCGTGGGAGTATAAACTGCTTTAACCAAAGGAAATTATGTCAGGTGAACCAACAGAATCGGGACAGGCTTGGTCTAGATACGAGCAAGTAGCGGAGCACTTCGATCAGCTGCTCGACCCTAACGAACATGCAGCAGCCACTACGATGCTACTGCACGATATCGTCGTCTTAGAGGATACAGAAGCACTCCGACAAGCAGATCACAGGTTAACCGAAATACTTGATCGGCATAACCTTGGTGCTGAGCAGGGGGCTGAACTACAGGTCTACTCAGAGTTCGTGCAGGCCGCACTACAAGGCGAAGTACCCGACGACACGAGCTCCGTCACTGACCTTGAACCGCATGAAATTACCGTGCACCACGTCCTGGAGGCGATGCGCGATGGCGGCGATGACGTGGCACTTGCGGTAATGGACCGCCGGCTCCGGGATGGCTACCGGCCAGGCGCCCTTCAGGGGGAAGCTTTCGGTCGTAATCAAGGACTGTTCTACCTCACCAGAATGGCTGGAATGCGAGCACATAGCTTTCAGATGTTCCGAGAGGATCCCGACGTGGCGGGCCATTGGTTCGACATGCTGTCCTGCGCTGAAGAGCGCGAAGACATGAGACTACGTGCACTGACAGCCGTAGAAATTGGTGAATCCCTTGGGTTGGAGCCGGCAAAAAGTAAACGGGTCGGCCGACAGTTGGCCAATCACCACTACACCGGCACCGGCAAGGTCGTTCGGAATGGAAGAATGGTTAGGGCGTTCGATGTCAGCGCGCGCGCAAAAGACCTCCTGGAGTTAGTCCGGACAAACGACCGCGCCCGCGCTAAGGCCGGCCTCGCAGAGATTGAGTAGTCACTGCGCGGCCGGAAATTGCTCAACCTTTCAGAAAAGCTGATCATCGGCAGTACTGAAGCGCGCCTTTTCCATAAAGTCCGCGTTTTCATGAAACTGCCCCTCGTTATCAATAAAACCAGCACAGTATCTCGGGTTAATGAGATCGTCGACACGGCTTCCATCGGCATCAACCTTCGGAAGATAAAAGTCAGCTGGAAGTGTATCCTCGTTCTGAGAAATCACCTCCCGAGCCGGCGACAACTCACTTTCCTGCGTCGGAAAAGCAAAGACAAATCTCCCGATCTTGGACGTGCCGTAGTACCCACTCACTAAAGCCCGCCCCGTATAATCTGGGTCGGTATCAGCAATCGACTCGTCAATAAAGAGCAGGCGTTGTTCGGGATTATAATTCCCCATGGGCAGCCCGCCTTCGCCCGCCAAAAGTGTTTCAGCCTCTTCGAGAGAGCTGGCAAGCAACTGATTCAGTCCGAGTGCATACCGCCCATCCACTTTACGATCGAGCCTATCTGGCAGCTTTCCGCCGAAGAGCTCTCCGGCCGAAGCCTCAAGGTTTTCTCTTATCCGTGAATTATCTACGACCTCCCTACTCTCCGCGATGAAGGAACGATCCTGGTCCAGTTCTTTCCGGCGTTGTTCGGATAATCCACCCCACCACTCACTGAATGACTCGAAACCAGGATCTCCGGGCTTGGGTTCTCCGGAATAAATGTAGAGATCTGCATTCTCCAGGTCGCGCTCCTCCTCTTCCGAGCGTTCGGGCTCACCCAACAGATCCTCCATCCCTGCATCTAGATCAAAACCCTGACCTGTTTCGGCCGTAACCTCAGGAGGTACGCCTCTTTCATTTTCATTCCCGTCCGGTAATCTGCGCATGTTTGTATTCAGTAAATTGATTAAATTTACCACAATTATCACGCTTTTTCAAGGTTTCATGAAAGCTGGGCGACTTATGCCTGTGCAACACCCATAGAGCAACCTAGGTTCCCATTGATGAGTAATATCTGTCGGCCTCTGCGACCACTTTGTCACCATGTCCGGCCCTGAAATGATCAAGCCGGGGCTTAAGGTGGGCAGTGCTGTGTTCGAGCCAGAGACGCACACCCTCTGATCCCAGACCTCCATACAAAGCCATGCCTATGCGATATAACTTTTCCGGTGCACCAGGATCTATGCTCCTGAGTTCTTCGATCTCTGCCTGATCCAGGCCGGTCAGGGTAACACTGTCAGCTAAGATGTCGCCGGTCAGGTCTGGCTTGGGAGGAGGCTCGATCTCTACATACGCCGGAGCACCCTGCTCAAGGAGCTCAAACGCCGCCTGCCTTAGATCCTCTCTAGCCATGGTCCCAGCATTATACCTCTTCTGCAGAGCGGAGGGATTCGTACCCCCGACACCGGGCTTTGAAGCCTCTGGTTGTTAAGCCGCTATCTGACTACGGCGAATGCCCTGACCGGACTACCGTCACCATCAGTGATTTTCAGAGGCATGCCGAAGAACTCGAACCTTTCTGGAAGCTCCTCGGTGTTAGAGAGCCTCTCAAAGAGTAAAACGTCGTGCTCAAGAAGGAACTTCTCGACCGATTCATCCGCCTCTTTGCTCAATCCAATAAACTTAGGGCGCGAGGGTAAGATTTGCTTTGCGATTTCCATGGTTAATGCTTCTCGAAATACTACGCCGGTTTCAGGACCAACGTCGACACCTGGCTTGTAGATTACGGCGTTCCCGCAAAATTCGGCGAGATCGTAATCATCGAGCAATCTCCCGTTTTCCACGCAGTGGACTTGGGCATTCACGTGCGTCCCATCATGAGCATTGAGGTGAAGCCGCTTCATGTTCCATTCATCCTTAGCAATCGTATGGAGTTGTTCGATGTCTACCTCTGGGTCTCCGGGGTACACGAACATCCCCTGCTGAATCGGGACTGATAGGTCGATGATCTTCATGGTTTGAGCATTGAGATACTGCAGGGGTGGAGGGATTCGAACCCCCGACACCGGGTTTTGGAGACCCGTGCTCTGCCAGACTGAGCTACACCCCTAAATCGCGTAGCGCTCCCCCATTATGGCACTACGAGCGCACCGCGTGCACTCGCCCCACCCACTCCGCGTGAGCTACTTCGTCTCTTTGTGCAGCGTGTGCTTGCCGCAGCGCGAGCAATGCTTCTTCAGCTCCAAGCGGTCTTGCGTAGTCCGCCGGTTCTTGGTCGTGTGGTAGTTGTGCTCCTTGCACGCCGTGCATTCGAGCGTGATCACTGGTCGGATGTCCTTAGCCATACCAGGTTACGATACCATGGAATCGCGCCGCCTTAGCTCAGTTGGCCAGAGCAACTGTTTTGTAAACAGTAGGTCCTCGGTTCGAATCCGAGAGGCGGCTCAGCGCCGGTCGGAATCCATGGTGACACCCTCACCATCGGGAAGCTGCATCAACCTATCGAGCATGGACTGGTAGCTCTTGTTGTCAAAGAAAAGCTGTTCCCGTACTTTCGCCTCGACCTCTTCCGTGCCGATCGCGATCTCCAGTTGAGGAGGACTATCGCCACCACCCGGCGTCCTGAGGATATCGCCCCTATTGACCCGAACCGGTACATCCAAGGCGCCTTCCAGCGGACAATCTTTTGGCCATGCGAACTTGCCCGGTCTCTTCGTCGTCAATGAACCTGCGCGAACACCATGGTCACTCCCTGCACGGATATAACCGGCACTCCCTGCACAGACATAAGAATCGGTAGGGAATCCCCACTGACCCTGTTCGCCAATGACCAGTTCCGGTCTTGCCAGGATGCCCAGGCCCATGCGCTCCACAACGTATGGGTCTTGCCACCCCTTACCGAATACGTGTGTCTGATATTCAACTCCGCGCGAGATCACCAGTACCGGTTCATTGACGTGCGCCGCCACGCGCTCTTCGAGTGAACGGAACAAGTCTACTGCCTCTTGGTCGAGTCCATGGTTCCGGTGGATCACGTGATCAACCAGCCGGTCGCCGGTGGTTTCGCCGGCATGTATCCGGTCATATAATTCCCGATTCTTTCCGTCGTATATCGCAAACTGGGCTTCGCGGTTCGCCTCCGCAGCTACGGCTTCGGCCCGCGCTGCTTCGATTTCACCTAGATCGATCGGACGACTCATAAATGGTAACTCCCTGTTAGTAACCAGCCAGTGTAGCAGAAAAATATTCCTTTGCGGCTACTGTGCTGGGAGAGGGATTCGAACCCCCGAAGGCATAAAGCCAGCAGATTTACAGTCTGCCCCGTTTGGCCGCTTCGGTATCCCAGCAAGTTGTTAATCGATCGCCCCTGAGCCGAGACCGGGATTCGAACCCGGGACCTCATCCTTACCATGGATGCGCTCTGCCAGCTGAGCTATCTCGGCGTACCATACCATTGTAAACAAACTCGTGCCCAACGCCTGCCGATTGAACCTATTGTTCGGATCCGAGCTCTTCGCGTAACGTCCGTGCTTCTTCCGAATAGCCGCTGGCCAAAGCGTCACAGATATCAGCCTGGCGGCGCACGATCCTTTGCAAAGATTCATCTCGTGACAGGTGTGCCGCATCGGGCGCCATCGTTTCATGGGTAACGTGTCTTTCCAGGATCTGCCGCTGCATCTCGAGTTCTTCTCGAGATCTCGGAAGCCCGTCTTGTGCCATCACGAACTCGACCGTCTGCGCCAACTTCTCGGGCGTCAATTCCCCCAGAACGGTTTCGGAATTCCGTTCGGCCATTACTTCTTCAGAACCTTGTTGAACTGGGTCCGACCCTTCTTGTCGGTGAGCATTCGCTCCACCTCCGCCAGCCGGTTGAGCACGAAGAAATTCCGCGGGTCGAGCTTCTTGGCCGCTTCGAACGCCTCCTTGGCATCGTCGAGCTGGCCGAGCTGCTGGTACACCTGCCCGATCCGGGTCATGTACTTGATGTTCTTCGGCTGCTGGACGAGGATCTTCAGGCACGCTTCCTCGCAGCGCTCGTACTCGCGGTCCCGCCAGGCCTGATCGGCCTCCGCGGAGAGGTGTTCGAAGTTGTCCGGCGTGCTCCGGGTACCGTCGTGGTAGGCCGGCTGCGACGGCCGCGCCGGCATGCTGGTCACACGTTCACCGGGCGCCCGGGTGACGGACCGGACCTGCGGAGCTTCCCGGGGCGGTTCGGGTTCGGACTGCGCCGGTTCGGCTTCCGGCTCCGGTTCCGCGGCGGGCTCTTCTTCGGCAATGGGTTCCGGCTGCTTCTCCTCAATCGCGGAATCTTCCGACGTGTCGGCGGCGGGCGCCGGGCGCTCTTCCGGCGCATCCTGCGGTTTCGACTTGGATTCCTGCACTTCCGGCTCGGCCGTGATCGGTTTCTTCTTGAGCAGTCCGCCGGCGATCTCCGTCACCTTGTGGACCGTCCGGTCCGCGACTTGTCCGGCCTGACGAGCATGCTCACGGACCGCCTCGGTCGTGCGCTCCACCGGCGACCCTTCCGGCTCCGCGGTCTCGGCCTGCGGTACATCCACGTTGTCCACGCCGAAAATCCGCGCTTCCACGTCCGGCCAGCGGCGCGAGGCATACACGATGCCGGCGACGAGGGCGAGGAGGACGAGTGCGGTTAGCATGGTTTAGCCTAGGTTGAGCAGCAGATGCTCAATAAGTAGCTGAGTGTTGGGATTGTAGCGAAGATTTCGCCGCGCGGCAAATAGCCTGACCAATCCGGCGCTCCGATGCGAGGCAGACAGTTGTTCAGTAAGCTTCCGACCGGCCGGCGTGGCGTCTTCCCGGAGCGAGGAACGGAAGATGCCGATCCAGGTATCGAGCGTCTCGCGGAGCACGTCGCGGTCCTCGGCCAGCGCCTTAGCACTGGCCAGGCGGCCGGGAACGGATGCTCCCAGCACCTCGAACAGTGCCGCCTCCTGCGCCGCCACGGCTTCCGAAACCGCCGGGTCCGTCAGCAGGCGGATCGCGTTGCCCGGGCGGTGCTCCGCACGGGCGGCCAGCGACTCCGCCTCCGGCGCATCCTGCTCCGCCAAGGCGGCGGCGAGATCTTCGGTCGCGACGGGACCGAGCGCGATCCGCTGGCACCGTGAGACCGTCGTCGGGAGCAGGCTCGCGGGAGACGTGGTCGTCAGCACCAATACGGCCCGGGACGGCGGCTCCTCGAGCACCTTCAGGAGCGCGTTCTGGGCCGGAATCCCGAGCCGGCCGGCCTCCGGGATGATGCCGATCTGGTACCGCCCGGTGTGCGGACGGAGTTCCAACGTATGGGTCAGCTCGCGCACCTGTTCGATGCCGACGGACCCCTCCTGGGGCAGCTCATGGAAGTCGGGATGATTGCCGGCCGCAAGCAGCTGGCACGAGGTGCAGGCACCGCAAGCGGCCAGGTCATCGCCCTTCGGAACGTCGCCCGTGCACAGCAGGGCGACGGCGAACCGTTCGGCGAGCGTCCGCTTGCCAACCCCGGCCGGCCCGGTGACCAGGTACGCGTGGTTCCCGGCGCCCGCGGCCCGCTTCCGGAGCCGGGCGACCGCCCCGCCGTTCCCGATGAATGACCGTTCGCTCGTTTCCATCGGCCCCATTGTACCTCACGTATTTTTACCGTAACCAAGCTACGTATCACTTGATTCAGGCGACCGGGCGTGCTATCATGCTTCTCCGATGATCGAAGTACGCGACCACCAGATCGAATGCGCCAAGTGCGGGAAGACGTTCACCTTCACCGCCGGCGAAGCGAAGTCCTTCAACGAGAAGGGGCTCACGAACATCCCGAAAAAGTGCCCGGCCTGCCGCGCCAAGGACCGCGCCAAGCAAGAGCAGAAGGTCCGCGCGACCGTCCAGTGCGCTTCCTGCGGCACGAGCTTCGAAGTACCGTTCGAGCCCACCCGGAACGCCGACGGCACGCCGGCACGCCGGCTCTACTGCATCGAACACTTCGAGAGCCGCGGCGCCGGACAGAACCCGGCCTGACTCCGGCGACTAGCCGGCTGCCTGGTTCCGCGATGCGACCGCGTCCCGGACCAGTCCGGTCAGCTCCCGGGCGGCCGTTTCCAGATCGTCGTTGATGACCTCCGCATCGAATTCGTGACGCGCCTTGAGTTCGATGGCGGCCGTCCGCAGGCGCTTCTCCATCTGTTCCGGCGTATCCGTTCCCCGCTCCCGGAGCCGTTTCTCGAGCTCGACATCGCTCGGCGGCGAGATGAAGACCAGCGTCGCCTCGGGAATGTTCCGGCGCACCTGGCGGGCACCCTGCACTTCGATCTCCAGGATGACGGAATCGCCGTCCTTGAGATGTCGCTCGACCTCGCCCCGGAGCGTGCCGTACTGATACCCGGCATATTCCGCGTGCTCGACGAATTCCCCCGCGGCGATACGGCGGTCGAATTCTTCGGGTGACAGGTAGTAGTAATCGACTCCCTCCCGTTCCCCTTCCCGGCACGGCCGTGTGGTCGCCGACACGGAGTAGGCGAGGTGCGGGATCCGCTCACGGATAATCCGGATCAACGTGCCCTTCCCGACGCCGGACGGGCCCGTCACGACGATCAGTGCTCCACGCTGGTCTGCGGTCTTGCTCATGTGCTTGTGTCGGATTCCCGGGCGGGCTCGTCCAATCCTCGCAGGAATACCTTTAAATCATCCGGGAGCGGATCCTCCACGGTCAAGGAGCGCTTCGTCCGCGGATGGATGAACCGGAGCTTCGCGGCGTGCAGGAACTGGCGGCCGAGGCCGGGATCCGCCGTGCCGTACACCGCGTCACCGACGATCGGATGCCGCAGCGCCGCCAGGTGTACGCGGATCTGATGGGTCCGGCCGGTCTTGGGCTCCACTTCGAGCAACGTCCGGCCGGGATACGCGCGTACCGTGCGGTACGTGGTTGAGGCCGGCTTGCCGTCCGGCCGGACGGCATAGCGCTTGCGGTCGGCGTGGTGCCGGGCGATCGGCGCGTCGATCTCGGCGGCCGGCTTGGCGGGCGTTCCCTCCACGAGTGCCCGGTACCATTTCCGCACGCGGCGGTCCTGGAACTGCGCGGAAAGGTCCCGTGCCGCCGCATCCGTCTTCGCGATGATCAAAAGCCCCGAGGTGTCACGGTCCAGCCGGTGCACCAGGCCGTGGCGCTCGAGCCGCCGGGTCGCCGGGACGGCCGTGTCGAGCCAGTCGAGCAGCGTGCCGGTCGGTCGGCCCGCGCCGGGGTGCACCGTCAGTCCCGCCGGCTTGCCGATCACCGCCAGGTCGTCATCTTCGTAGCGAATCACCGGCCGAGGGGCGTCCGCCGTGGTGCGTTCAGTCACCGCCGTCCTTCCGCCACACCGCGAGGAGCAGCGCCAGCCCGCCGAGCAGGATCCAGATGTCCGCCAGGTTGAAGTGCGACGACGGCCCGATCGCGACGATGTCCAGCGCGCCGCCGTAGAGCAGCCGGTCGATGGTGTTCCCCACCGCGCCGGCCAGGAGCAGCCAGAGCCCCACCCGGACCGACGGCCGCCGAGTGCGTCCCAGCAACACGGCGATGCCGAACATGATCACGAATCCGGCCGCGATCAGCAAGGTGTTGCTGAGCGGGAGGCCCAGCACACCGGAGCGGTTCACCAGCGCGCCGACGCTCACCGGACCGGCCGAGAAGGTCTCCCCGCTCTGCGAGACGATCAGCTTGGTAAGCTGGTCGGCCGCCAGGAGCGCCAGCGCGACCAGTCCGGCCGGTTCCGGACCCCGCCCCACGACGGGCGTCATCGTCGCGTCCCTTCCCGGCGGCCGCGCGGTGGGCGCAGGCCGTAACGGGTCGCCAGGACCCAGAGGCTCACGCCGGACGACGCGAGGAAGACCGGCACCGTCGCACGGAGGTTCTCGGTCAGGAAGAGGGCGTCCGCCGGATGATGCCACGGTTCCAGAGCCAGCTGTACGGTGGAGACCAGTAGCAGGACCAGCCAGAACAGCATCCCGGCCGGCGCGTGCGCGGGCCGCAATCGCCAGAGCCGGTACGCATAGAAGGCGATGCCTGCGTACAACCCCGCCGCATAGAGCGCCAACGGATGGAGCCGCTCCCCGGCGGCCGCGAGCGCCGGCCGCTCCTCATAGGTCACGCCCCAGGGCACGCCGGTCGCCGTCCCGAGGTAGTCACCGTTGAGATAACTGCCGAGCCTTCCTATCGCGAGCCCGAGGACCGCCCCGATCGCGACCACGTCGAGCCATCGCCAGAGCGGCCCGCGGTGCCGTCGGATCAGCAGCACGAGCACCAGCGATCCCGCGAGTAGGCCGCCGGCCAGTGCCAGCCGGCCGCCGCCAATCGCGAACCAGGTCGCCGGTCCCCCGATCTCGTCGGGCCGGAGCATGAGATACCAGATCCGGGCGCCGACCAGGGCGGCCAGCGTGCCGTACAGGGCATAGTCGGTCAGGTATTTCACCGGCAGCCGCGCCTGCCGGGCCAGCAGGTAGATCACCGCCACCGCGACCACGACGGCGAGCACCACGAACAGACCGTAACTATAGACGGTCAACGGTCCGAGTTCGAAGAGCATCGGATGCATGCTCTCATTGTCATGCAAGTCGTCGCCAAATGAAAAAGGCGCCAAGCTAAGGCCACCCCTTTTGTAAAAATAATGGTGCTGCCGGCGCCCCTTTCCGAAACAGCATTCGCCGCGGACGGCGAAGGACCAAGGTCGAAAAGAAGTGTTGGGGCTCCCCTGATGATCCGGGGAGCCCCGGCCCTACCTGTCTTGGGTGTGCCGGGCAGCAGGCTTGGCATCGCCGGTCTGAGCCTCTGGTACGAGCATTTGTTTTGATTTTTTCCCGTCAGAGGGCTCAGGCCGGTGATGCAAAGAGTTGCTGCCCGGCACGTGGTCAGGACAAACGATGAATGGTTTCGAACACTTGGATTTTGGTTTGACGTTTTGGAAGTGGTGGACCGCCGTAACGGGCCACCGTTGGTTTTTGTTTGCGCAAACGTTCGTCTCGCTGACCGGGTGGGTGGGATCGGCACCCGCTCGAACAGCAGGGCGTCGAGCACCTTCTGGCTAGCGATAGTTGGTCGGTGAAGGTTGGTATTTTGTTTTCCTTCTCAGGAGGCGCTGCGCTTCTTGAGAAGATGCTCGAGTCCCCGCCGTTCAAGGCTGTGGTAGGACGCTGGTTGGTAAGGGAGCAAAAAACCCGATTGTTGGGGCCTCGGTGGGCCGCCGCTCAATCGGGATTAAGTCAACCTATCATGCTGAACAAAGCCTGTCAACACCTTTTCAAAAAGTATGTTCAGGCCTGTTCCCAGGCACGAAAAAAGCAGCGCGGTTTCGCATGAAGCGAAACGGGTGCGCTGCCTTTTCCGTTACGAGAACGGGTCGGTCCTCCTAACGATGGTGGTCATGCCGGGGCCGGATGCGGACGTGCCGTCGCCGGCGTGGCGGGGGCGGTAGTAATCACCTCCTCGGGTCTGTCCTCGGGCCAGAACTGCGCATCTTTGGCCGGGCGTATCCGCCGGTAGGGGCGGGGCCGGTCGAAGACCGCCTTGCACTGGGTGCGCCATTCCTCACTGGAGTCGATCGCGCGAAGCGGGACGTGCATGCACGTCCGGATCCGTCGCGCGTTGCCCGGGTAGCCGGTCTTCGAACTGAAGACCACGAACTGGCAGGTTCCCCGCCGCTGTCGTCTGAGCGGCAGGAAATACGTCGGGTAGGTACGGTGCGCCTCCAGCAAGGCACGGTACTTCTTGCGTGCGCAGGTACGTCGCTGGCGACGGCCTCGGACCTGGTCCAATCGCTTGTCCCAGTAGGCCGCCTCCCGCAGCAGCGCGGCCAGCTCCGGCGGAATCTCCGGATGCCAGCCCACCACCTTGGTTCCCTGCACGAAAGCCGGATGGCTCAAGGAGCGCTCCCCTTGGTTGACGTTGCCGTTGCGTTTTTTGCCAGCCCCCGACTGGCGTCGCCTGGTTTTCGAAAGTACTGAAAAACCGCCCTCAGGCGGTGTGCCCGTGCGAAAGAATCCCTTGTCCTTCGCGTCGGTTTTCGACGGTGTCAGCTACCATCCATTCCATCATACGAGCGGACACGGACCTTCCGCAAGCGGCCTTACCGTTTGACGGCCGGCTCGTCGATTGCTTCCGTGGTCTTCTCGGCCGATTCCGTGAAAGCCCTGAGTTTCCGTTTGGCTTCTTTCGTATCGGCAGGCAGCGTGCCGGCGTGGTCGATCTTACCCTTGAGCCGCTCGAAGTCCTTCCCGACCACGTCTCCCGTGTTCCGGGCGTTGCCGAGATGCTTGAAGAGCAGCGACAGGCTGCCGCCGAGCTTCCCCGAATCCTGCTGGATCGCCCGGAGTTCGCTCAGCACTTCCTTGGCCCGCGCCTCGATCTGCTCGCCCTCGAAACTCTTCAGTACCAGCTGCAGGAACAGGTAGAAGTTGTTCGGCGAGACCAGGATCACGTGGTTGGCCGCGGCGTGGTCGTAGAGGTCCGTCGTCGAGTAGATCTCATGGAAGACCGCTTCGCCAGGCACGTACATGAAGGCGTAGTCCACCGTGTCCTCGCCGGGGAGGATGTACTTCTTGGAGATGTCGTCGATGTGCTTCCGGACCTGCTTGTGGAATTCGCGCAGCACCGGCTCGCGCGCGTCCTCCGGGAGCTTCTGCGCCGCGAGGTACTTTTCCAGCGGGAACTTCGAGTCGATCGGGATCATCCCGCTCGACGTGAACACCACCGCGTCCACCTTCTCACCGCTCTTGAAGCCGTACTGCAGCTTGAACTTGGCCTTCGGCAGGCATTCGGAGAGGATGTCCTTCATCAGCGATTCGCCGACGTTGCCGCGCATCTTGGGAGACCGGAACACCTCCCGCATCTCTTCGATCGACTGCCCCATCTTCTGGATCCGGCCGACCTCCTGGTTCAGCGACGAGATCACCTTGGCGGCGTTGTCGAGCCGTTCGCCGATCTGCCGGGTCGCTTCCTGCGAACTCCGACTGGCGTGCCGCTGGTCCTCCTTGAAGTCCTTGAGCCACTCCAGGAGCGCCGTCTGGTCGCCCTGGGCCGCGCGCTCACGGCGCTGCCGGAGCAGTTCGTAGTAGACGGCGGCGATCCCTACGACGATCGTGACGGCTACGGTCACTAAGATAGCAGTAGTCATATGTATACTATACGGTTACGCGGGGCTTCGTGCCACCCCTCCGCTTCCCAGCCTACAACAGGTCGTCCGCCGATGAGATGACCCGCGGCTCGGTGATGTCGTAGACCACGTCCTTGCGCTCCAGGACCACCCGCCAGCCGGCTGCCTGGGCCTTCTCGAGCAGCTTCCGGTTGGGATTGAAGGCGATCGGATGCTCCACCAGCTCGAGGAAGCCTACGTCCCCTTCCGTATCCCCGATGCCGAACGAATCGTCGAGCGTGAACTCGCCGTGCTCGGAGAGGAAGTAGCGGACCACCGCCGCCTTGTCGTAGTACGGCTGCAGGCCCACCGGCTTCCCAGTGAACCGGCCGCCTTTCACCTCCTGCTTCGAACCGTAGATGTAGTCGAACTTAAGGAAGCGGTTGTAGAGCTTGAGCGCCGGCATCAGCATGCCGGAGACCGCGACGAGCGCGTATCCGCGGGCCCGGAGCTTCTCCAGCAGGTCGTGGGTGAACCGATACTGCCGGTCCTTGAGACGCCCGATCACCCCCTCGGCAAGCGCCGTGAATTCCTGCTCCGACACCCCGGCCAGGTCGTGTTCGATCAGCCGGACGAGCTTGTCGTTGTACTGCTCGAAGCTGCCCTGCCGGTCCTTCCAGGCGTTCTGGGCCGCGACCAGGTCGGCGTACGCCGATTCCGGCAACATGTCGACGGAGATCATATGGTCGACGATCTCCATCATCACCGCCGAGCGGAACAGCGTACCGTCGATGTCGAAGATCGCGAGCGGTCGTTTATCGTGGGTGTGTTCGGTCGGCATGGCGGTTCAGGACTCCGTGCGGTGTTTCGGCCGGTGGCCCGGACAGTCGGCGAACGGGCTGCACTCGTGCGCGGTCCGTGCCGGCAGGAACTCGCCTTTCCGGATCGCCGCGGCCGTCTCGATGATCTTCTCACGCATCGCGGAGAGCTGCCGGGCCGTGGGCGTGGCCACGGCCGACACGCCGGTCTCCACGAAGTTCAGGACGATCTGCTCCGGCGGCTCGCCGTGCTCCTCTTGGTACGCCAGCGCATAGATCTGGAGCTGCTTGGCCAACGCGCTCTGCTTGATCTTCCGTTCGGCTTCAGCGGCGGTGCGCACCGATTCGCTGGTCTTGTAGTCGACGATCGTCGGCCTGCCGTGGTGGATGTCGATCCGGTCGAGACGTCCGGTCACCACGCAGCCGGGCAATGCCATCTTGAACGGATACTCCACTTTCGTCGGCGCCTCGCGCTTCGCTTCCTCGGCGAAGAACCGCTTGATGGCATCCGTACCTTTGGCGAGCGCCCGCTCCCGCTGCCCCGGCCGTTCCTCGGGCAGCGTCCCGATGCCCCGGGTGAACCAGTCGAGGCTTTCCTTGAGGCTCGGCTTCCGCTCCTCCAGCTTGGCGCGGTTGATGCGCTCGATCACCCGGTGGACCAGGTTCCCGTATTCCGGCGCGAACGCCCGTTCATCCGGAAACTTCGCCACATGCATCCAGTAATACTTGAGCGGACACTCCCAGTAGTCACGCAGTCGGGAATAGGACAGCCGGAGGACCTCATCGTTGGCGACGGGACTGCTGATCGCGGTCACGGGCGTGGACTGGGCCAACGCCCGCCAGGGATCCTTCGGCGCGTCCGGAAGCGTCGTCGCGATGTCGTCCCCAAGCGCCTCGGTGACGAACGGGCTGGTCCGCCAGGCCCGCGCGGACTGGTAATCGCTGGATGCGGTCAGGTAGCAGAACCGCTTCGCCCGGGTGATCGCCACGTAGCAGAGCCGGCGCTCCTCACGCTCGTGGGACGCGCTGTCCGCTTCCCGCCCGATCACCGGATCGATCGCGAGCTGGTCGCTCCGCCGGTTCTGCGGGAACTTCCCTTTCACCATCCCGGCGACCGCCACGACTTCGAACTCCAGCCCCTTGGCGCCGTGCGCGGTAAGGATCCGGACGGCGTCGTATTCGCCGTCGAACTCGGCGGCGACCGATTCGTCGGACAGCGCGGCGATGTCGGCGTAGTGCCGGGCCCAGCCGGTGACGCTCGGGTCTTCGGCCGTCGCCGCGTACTGCCGGAGCCGCGCGAAGAGCTTGCCGATGTTCTCGACCGGCTGCTCGTCGCCGCCGGCGCGGAGCCGCTCGGCGTATCCTGCTTCCGCCAGCCAGTCATAGAGCAACTCGTCCACCGGCCGTTCGCGGGCCCGGCGCGCGTACGTCCGGATGTCGTCCAGGAGCTTCCTGACCTGCGGAACGTCCTTCGCCTGACGGTCCAGCAGTTCCCAGAGCGGCTTATGGAACCGCTTCATCTGTGCCGCGGCGGCGAACAACGTATCCAGCGGCACGTCGTAGATCGGGCTGGCCGCCAGGTGCTTGAGCGCCGGCGAGTCGTGGGGGTCGGCGACTGCCAGCAGGAAGTTCACGCAGAGCTTCACCTCCGGTTGCCCGTAGAGCCGACCGCTCCCTTCCGCGCGGTACGGAACTCCGGCGGATGCCAGCGCCCGGGCGAAGTACGGCCCGAGCTTCTTCTGCCGGACCAGCACCGCCATCTCCTGCCACGGGACGCCCTGCTCATGGTGTTTCCGGAACCGCGCCGCCACGGCTTCCGCTTCGTCGGTGACGGTCGCGAACCGCAGGAACTGCGGCTCGGCGGCCTCCTGCACCGCCGCGGCGGTCAGGCGCTTGTCGAACCCGTCCTGCGTCTCCAGCCGGTCGGGATTGTGCCGAACCAACCGGTAGGCGGCATCGAGGATCGGTTGGGAACTCCGGTAGTTCTCGGTCAGCACGATCCGTGCCGGCCGCTCATGCGCCTGCTCGAACCGCTGGATGTTCCCGATGTCGGCGCCCTGGAAGCCGTAGATGCTCTGGTCGTCGTCGCCGACCACGGTAAGGTTGCCGTCCGGGCCCGCGATCTCGTCCACCAGCGCCGCCTGGGCCGGATTGGTGTCCTGGTATTCGTCGACGAGGATCCAGCGGAAGACCTTCCGGAGCCGTGCCCGGATCTCCGGCTTGTCCCGGAGCAGCCGGAGCGGCATCTGGACCTGGTCGCCGTAATCGATCAGGTAGTGTTCCCGCTTGAGCCGTTCGTACGCCGCGAACGCTCCCGCCACCTCCCGATGGCGCGCGAGCTTCCGTTCCGCATCGGAGCGCTCATCGGGATCGGCGAGCTTCTTCACCCGGGCCGTCTCCCGCTTCGTCCACTTCGCGTAATCTTCCGGGGTCAGGTCCTCCGCCTTGGCGCGGTTAATCGCTCCGGCGATCTCCTTCAGGTACGCCGCCGGACGCCCGCGCGGAGAAAGGACTTCCAGGCCGAGCTCCTCGAGATGGTCTTCCAGGAAGATCACCTGCTCCGCCTCGCCGAGCAGCTGGTAGGTCGGCGGGAGCCCCAGTTCGAAGGAGTATTCACGGAGCAGCGCGTCGCCGAAGGCGTGGAACGTCTGGATGTGCTCCGGCAATGCCGACAGCCCGAGTCCGATCAGACGGTCGAGCATCTCGCCGGCCGCCTTTTCCGTGAACGTGATCGCGAGGATCTCGTTCGCCGGCACGCCGCGCTCCTCGACCAGGTGCGCGATCCGCCTGGTGATCACGTTGGTCTTGCCGGTCCCCGCCCCGGCCACGATCAGGAGCGGCCCCTCGCCGTGGGTGACGGCCCGGGCCTGGGCCTCGTTCAGGCCGGTGCGCGGCTTCGGCTGCTTCGGTTCGGTGGAGGCAGGGTTCACCTCACCATTGTACCGAAGTGCCCCTGCGGCGGTGGAACCGTGACAGCGGAATCGTTAGAGCGTCCGGAAGCTGTCCTTGAAGGACCGTTTGGCCGCCGCGGTCGCTTCGGCATACGTGAAGTCCTTGTAATCCCCGACCGTACCGTCCGCGAAGACGACGACGTACGCGAATCCGCCCGCTTCCTCAAGCAGGCTGTCCGGATTGCCGATCGCGTGGCCGGAAGCCCTGGCGTCGTCGTACTTGTCGATCGGAATCTTGCCGATCGTCGCGACCTCGGCGTACTTGGTCTCCTTGTTGATCAGGAAGAACGTCACGGAATTGGTGCTGATGCCGACGTTGCTTGCCTCCCGGTACCGCCACTTGCCGACCCACTCCTCGGGCACGTCCACGGCGAACCCGAGGTTCGCGCTGGAGTACGTCGCCGTCTGGGCGGCCGGCGCGTCACCCTCCTGGGTCTGCGGCGCGGCACTGGCCAGCGGTTCGGGGCTCGGTTGCGCGCCGAGCCGTTTCTTGAGCCGCTTGATCTCATCCTCCTGCTCGGCCAGCTGCTCTGCCGCGGACTGGCTTGCCACGATCCAGCCGCCGAAGCCGGCGCCGGCCGTCAGGAACAGGCCGATCAGGACGGTCAACAGGAGGGGTGATGCACCGCGCTGGCCGGAGACCGTCCCGCGGAAGCGGGAACGGCGGATTCGTTGGGAACGTCTAAGGCTCATATGTCTATCGGTGTTCGATGCGAATGCTACCCCGGCCGACGGCCGGCTGCAATCGGCCGGCCGTGGTCACTCGAACAATCCGCCGCCGCGGTCGCCGGAGGCACGACGGCCCTTCCCGCCACCCGGGCCGCGGGCCGACCGTTCCGGATCGCGGACGTACCGCACCCCTTGCCGGGTCGTGCGATGGAGCACCGCGTACGCGGCGCCCGCCGCCGCGGCCAGCGTGGCCAGGACGATCAGGCTGAAGAGGACGATGCCCCGCACCCGCTCGAACTCGGTTCCGAGGACGGCGCCTACGTACTCGGATAGCCCCGGGCTGAGCGCACCGAGCCCGATGATCGCACAGATCGCGACGAACGCGGCGAGCCCGGCCCGAAGGTCCTGGAGGCTCGGCGCCATCGCCGCGGTGATCGCCGAGGCCAGGTACGCGAAGACGAAGAACTGCCAGGAAGAGATGGAAAGCTCGCCGAAGCCGACGAAGCCCGGCACCAGCGCCAGGGCCAGGAGGTACACCGCGATCGCCGCGCCGAGGATCGGTGCCACGCTGATGATCCCGTCGCCGAGCGGTGCCCGCGGTTCCTCATGCACCACCGCCCCGCCCCGCGCGTCGAACACCCGGACTTGCCGGATCCGCGCGCCGGTCAGGATGCAGGCCAGCGCGTGCGAATACTCGTGGATGATCACGCCCGGCGCGATCAGGAACCGGTACGTCCGCCCGACGAACACCCGCGCCAGGAACCAGTTCGCGGCATACGACAAGACCAGCACGGCCACCAGCAGGCCGAGCAGCTGGACCCCTGGATTGGTTGTGAGTGCTTCCATTGTGTCTAGTGGTCTGACCGGACGCGGTCAGATCCAGCTCTTGAGCCACATCCGCCGGCCGTAGTCCGTAGCGTCGAGCCCGACTCCGGTCCAGACCGGATAGAAGTAGACGAACGCCAGCAGCGCCAGAGCCAGGAACGCCACGCTCTGTTTCTTTCCCCACCGCCAGCGGGGCACGTTCGTCCCCGCCCACGCCAGTGTCGCGCCGCCAGCCAGGAGCGTCCCGACCGTGAACCAGGTGACGTCCCCGCCGAACGCCGAGCGGAGGAACAATCCACCGAGCACGCCGTTCGCCGCGATCAGCCCGAGCCAGACCAGCGACTGCGGCCACGGGTCCTTCGGCCGCCACTGCCAGCTCTGGCCGAGCGCGTATGCCAGCGCCAGGATCACGAACGGCAGCGCCCCCGCGTAGTGGTAGATGAAGAGTACCCGATCGATCAGCGCCCACGGCGCGTAGTGCGCCAGGATCGCGAAGAGAATGAAGGCCAGGACCAGGCTCCGCCGCCGGACCAGCTGCACGGCCGCGAAGATCGCGGCCAGCAGCCCGCCCCACCAGACGACAGGGTTCCCCATCGCGATGATGCCCTGCCACTGCCCCTCGACGACCTTGAAGTAGTACGCCACCGGACGGATCATCGCCGGCCAGGTGAACCAGTCCGAACCGTACGGATGCGTGGCGTCCAGGTTGTGGTGGTAGTTCCAGATCTGCTTGTGGATGCCGGCGGCGTTCTCGCCGGTCGAATCGAACGGCACGTGGATCGCGAAGATCGCCGTGTAGATGATCACCGGCGCGACCACCAGCCACGCGACGTAGTGCTCCGCCCGGAAGAGGTTTTCCTTCCGGACACCGAGCGCGGCCAGGAGCCGGTCGCCGGAGCGGACCTTGAAGATCCTCCGAAGTCGACGGCGGTCGCGGAACGCGTACACCAGGAGCAAGCCGAACGCCGGCGCGATGAACGCCAACGTGATCCACTTGAGCGAGAGCCCGAGCCCGAACGCCACGCCCGTCGCGACCAGCCAGCGGTACGCGGCCCGGCGGGTCTTCGCCTGGAGGCTCGCCAGGAACAGGAAGTAGGTCAGGACGTTGAAGAAGACGACGAAGCCGTCCAGCACGGCCGTCCGCGATTCTACGAGCAGGAAGCCGTCGAGCAGCGCGAGCACGCCGGCGAACGCCGGGACCAGCACGCCACCGAAGATCCGTTTGGCGAGCAGGTAGAGCAGCGGGACCACCGCCGCGCCGAACAGCGCCGGTGCGAACCGCCAGCCGAAGGAGTCGTTGCCGAAGAGCCACTGCCCGCCGGCGATCAGGAACTTACCGAGCGGCGGCTCCGCGTCGAAGAACGGCGTCGCGGTCAGGTAGTTCTGCGCGAAGACCGCGAAGTACGTCTCGTCGAAGATGATCTCGCCGGGGTGGCCGAGGTTCACGAACCGGAGCAGCAACGCGGCGAGCGTCAGCCCGCCGAGGATCCACCAGTCACGGCGTGTCATGGTCCTCACCACTCCAGCGTAGCACTGTTATCTGCCGCGGCAGCGGCCCCGGGTCCGGCCTTCCCGTCCCCGTGTGTCCGTCGGAACGGAAATCGCTATACTGTAATCCGTTATGCCTGAATCCGACGGATTGGAGTTCGGGGGCGAGCACCCCGAGAACCTCCAGTACACCACCAAGGACGCGCGGCTCCTCAACCAGACCGAAACCGGCATCGCCCGGGCGGTCGCCGAAGAGTCGGAAAACTTCCTCGAACGCCAGTACGGACGGGTCTATATCGTCACGGATATCCCCTTCACCAACGACGCCTACGACGTCGGCGAGATCATCACCGACACGTTCCAACGCGAGTTCTTCGGGGATCTCAACCGCTCCGTCGGCGATGCGTTCGAGCACGCCCTGACGGTCCTCAATCAGACGCTGGCCGACCTGGCCGCCGAAGGACAGTCCGACTGGGTCGGCAGGCTGAATGCGGTCATTTCCGTGGTCCACGAGAACCACATCTTCGTGACGCAGGCCGGAAGCGCCAAGGCGTACCTCGTCCGGGGCCACTCCTCCACCGACATCACCGAAGGGCTTTCCGAGCCGCCGGCCGGCGGCCAGACCGCGAAGACGTTCCTGAACGTCGCGGAGGGCGCGCTCGAGGTCGGCGACAAACTGGTGCTGGCCACGCCGGAGCTGCTGGAGCGGATCCAGATCCGCGACCTCCGCCGCACCGTCTTCCTGCATCCGCCGATCCGCACGATCCAGAAGCTCGCCGAACAACTCACCGAGCAACGTCCGGAACGGTTCGCGTCGGTGTTCGTCGAACTCACTACCGTGGACCTGATCTCGACGGAGACCCTTTCCGAGGAACCGAACGAGATCATCCTGTCCGCACCGCGCCGACACTTCGAATCGCTCCAGCGGTTCCGCCCGCTCCGCAAGGACACCCCAGCCGCCGAACTGGCCGACAAGGCCCGCAAGCGTTGGGAACGGGAACTCCGACCGCGGGTCCAGCGGGCCACGGCAGGACTGACCCACCGGGTCCGTTCCTGGCAGGCTTCCCGAAAGGGCGAGACGCCCCCGCCTCCGCCGCCGCGGCACGCGGCCGGCACCCCCGAGACCGAGCACCCGAAACCGCGGTCCGACCGGCCGGTGACCGGTGCCGGAAGCCCGAATGCCGCCCTGGAGACCGTCCGACGGTTCGGCCGGCAGGCGGCCGAGTCCGCCCGTCCCGTCACCAGCAAGCTCCGGGAGCTCTGGGAGAAGAGCGGTATTCCGCGTTCCGGTGCTTGGCAGCGCGTCTCCGGAGTCGTCCGAAAGATTACCGCCCCGGTCTACCAGCGGGTGGCCGCCCTTCCCTGGCGCGACCAGTTCGCCGGCGACAAGCGGACCCTCTACCGGAACCTGATCCTTGCCGGCGCGCTGGTCCTGCTGATCAGCATCGCGCTCTCCGTGAATGCCGCCCAGAACCGCAAGGCCGAAGCCGACGTCCGCGAACGGATCGAGCAGGTCGAGGAGCTCCAGGCCAAGGCGGAAGCCAGCTTCATCTTCAAGGACGTGGCCGGCGCGCGGAAGCAACTCGCCGAGGCCCGGACACAGGCGAACGAACTCGAGCGGGAGGGCATCCTCGAGGACGAGGTGTCCACGCTCCAGAAGAGCCTGACCGTCTCGGCGGACCGGATCAACGTGGTGGTCCGGGTGCAGGAGCCGATCGCCGACTTCCGGGAGCAGGCGGACGGCCCGCTGATCTCGATGGCCCAGTCCGGCACCAGCCTCTACGCGTTCGGCAAGCAATCGCCGGTCGTCACCTTCAACCTGAACGGCAGCGAGACCACCGTCGGTGAGGAGCCGCCGGCGCAAAGCGCGGTCACCGGCACCGCGACGACCTCGAACGGCGACGTCCTCCTGCTGACCGACAAGCCGGCCCTGGTCCAGCTCGACACCGCTTCCGGCGCGGCCGCGGAAATCGAGATCGGGACCGGCGGCAGCTGGGAGCGCGGCTCGGCGGTCGACACCGTCCAGCAGAACGCGTACATCCTTTCACCCGACGACGACCAGGTCTGGCGCCACACCCGGACGCTCTCCGCGTTCAACCGGGGCGAACCGTACTTCGACGGCGAAGTCGACCTGGAAGGCGCGGTCGATCTCGTGACCGGCGCGGCGGTGCACATCCTGAAGTCCGACGGCACGGTGATCCGGGCCAGCGGTGGCCAACCGGCGGACCTGCCGCTCGCGAAGCCACCCGCTCCGGACAGCTCGCTCGACGGCGCGACCGCGCTGGCGATCAACTTCGCGAACGACCACCTCTTCGTGGCCGATCCGGAGCGGAAGCGCGTGGTCGAGTTCAACGCCGACGGCGCCTACGTCCGCCAGTTCCGCAGCGATGACTTCGGCGACATCACCGACATCATCGTCGACGACAAGACGGAGCAGCTCTTCGTGCTCTCCGGCAACCGGCTTTGGCAAGTCGAGCTGTGATGCCAGACGCGGAACATCCTTCCTGGTCCGAACTGGCGAAGCGTCCCTACCCGGAACACATCTACGATTCCGTCAGAACCGGAATTGCCAAGGGGCTGATCGAGAAGGAACTACGGAAGCAGCTTCCTGAACTGGGAACGGATGCCCAGGAGGCACTCCGGTGTGGCATTGACCACTGGACGGATGGCAGCAGGGTCGGCTTGGCGGGTATCCATGATTTCTGGAACGGGTTCGACGGCATTACCCGGGGCTTCAAGCTCAAGCAATTCCTACCGGTACTGACCGGCAGGAACGTTTCCTGGGAGCGCACCGAGGTGGCGATCGCATCGGTCACGACGACCGCGGACCTGCCCGTGATGGAATCGCTCGAAGGACCTCCTTATCCGATACCGGACCTGCTGAAGGCGCTCGAGGATCCGAAGGTGCGGGCAGCATTCAAAAAGGACTCCGACCACCATGCAGAGCATCCTGTCCGTCGTGACCACTATCCCGTGATCCTGATGAACGACGGTACGACAAAGAACACCATGGATGGCAATCGGCGGATCATCCGGGCGGCTGTCTACGACCGCCCCACGATCGACGCTTGGGTCGGCACGATCACTGACGGAAACCGCCCCTGCGACTATTGGGTCACCACCGGCTACCTACGGAACCTGGTCCGGTTCGCCGAAGAACAAGGAAACGATGCCGTCACCGAAGCGACGTTCACTATCCTTAGGACCTTGATGAGCGAGACTGAAATCGCCAAGACAAACTACCGCTTGCGAATCATGAAGCCGGGATCATTCGGGGAAGCGCTCGGCAAACGCCTTGGGCTTTAGGCTCAGGCCTTTCCGCGGACCAGCAGCAGGCCCCGTTCTCCAGGTTCCGGCTGACTGACCAGCGAGACCTTAAGGACTTTCTGCTTCACAGCTTCTCCGGCAGCTCGATCCCGACGGTCTCGCCGACCTGTTCCAGCACCAGCTTGGTAGCCTCGACGAGCCGGAGCCGCGCCGCGGTGAGCTCCTTGTCGTCCGAAACCACGCGGCACTGCTCGTAGAACTTGTGGAACGCGTCGGCCACGCCGAGCGCGTAGTGCGGCACCCGTTGGATCTGGTAGTCCTCCGCCGTCTGCCGGATGACCTCGGGAAACGCCGAGAGCTCCTGGACCAGCGCGAACTCCGCGGGCTCGACGAGCTTGCCGAGGTCGGCGTCCTTCTTCTTCGCGCCGCGGCCGGCCTGCCGAAGGATTCCCGCCACCCGCGCGTACGCGTACTTCAGGTAGTAGACGGGATTCTTCTGGCTCTGCTCCTTCGCCAGGTCGAGGTCGAAGTCCATGTGGGTGTCCCAGCCGCGCATCACGAAGAAAAAGCGCGCCACGTCGGACGGGATCTCGGCGAGCAGCTCGTCGAGCGCTACGTACGTGCCGGCCCGCTTGCTCATCTTCACTTCCTGGCCGCCGCGGGTCAGCCGGACGAGCTGCGTGACGAGGACCTGCAGCTTCCCGTCGAAGTGGTCCGCCTGACGGAGGAACTCGACGCCCGCCTCCATCCGCTTGATGTAGCCGTGATGGTCGGCGCCCCAGATGTCGATCGCCAGGTCGAGCTGCCGTTTCGCCAGTTTGTGGTAGTGGTAGGCGAGGTCGGCCGCGAAGTAGGTCAGCGCGCCATCAGACTTCCGGAGCACGCGGTCCTTGTCGTCATCATGGTGAGTGGTCTTGAGCCAGAGCGCGCCGTCCTTCTCGTACGCCGCGTCGATCTTCTCGAAGCCGGCAAGTACGCGCTCGATCTCGCCGGTCTCGTGCAGCTCCTTCCGCTCCGAGAACCAATCGTCGAACCGGATCCCCATCCGCTCGATCGTCTTCCGGATCTCTTCCGTCATCAGCGCGGCAGCCTCCGCCCCGACTTCCGCCGCGGTCTTCGCGGTATCCACCTTGGTCTTCAGCTCCGCGACGTACTCGCCCTTGTAGGCGTCTTCCTCACCCCGGAGCGTGGCGCCGAGCTGTTCCACCTGGAAACCGGCGTCGTTCAGGTAGTACTCACGGCTGACCGTGTGCCCGGCCCGCGTCACCACGTTCGCCAGGACATCACCGCCGTAACCGCCGCGGCCGTTACCGAGCGTAAGCGGACCGGTCGGATTCGCGGAGATGAACTCGACCTGGATCTTCCGGCCGGTCTCCGGGAGCCGCCCGAAGTCCTTGTCCGCTTCCAAGATCTCCGCGACCACGCCCTGCCACGCGGCCGGGCTCAACCGGAAGTTGAGGAACCCCGGACCGGCGACCTCGACCGCGTTGAACATCTCCTCGGTCGAGAGCTTTTCCTGGAGCTGCTCGGCCAGGCTGCGCGGGTTCACGCCCCGCTTCTTGCCGAGCACCATCGCCACGTTCGAGGCGTAGTCCCCATGCTCGGGCTGCTTCGGGCGCTCGACCGAGAAGTCGGCGTCTTCCGCCTCGGCGAGTTTCGTGAGCAGTGTACGTATTTGTTGAGCAAGCATAAGATTGATACCATTATCCGTCGTTCGCAGGTCCAGGTAAAACGTTCGTTCACAATTAAGGGAGGACCCATGAGTTCCAGGAACAACGGCAGCCACAGCGCTGACGGCTTGGTGTTGGTCGCGCTCCTCGTCATCATCGTATCCGTAGCGTTTGCCGTATCCATGGCCGCGGACAGCGACAGCGGCTCGATCCTGCCTCACTACGTCGTCGCCGTGCCAATCTGACCAACGTTCGTTCACAACCGACGGATCACCGGCAACAGCCGGAGAAAGGGATTTCCCATGGACCGGAAAGACCACGGCAGCTTCACCGGCATGTCGCCGACCGTCGTGATCATCGGCATCGTCTGCTTCGTGATCCTCCTGATCGCCCTCGGCGTGGGCATCGAGGACCAGTACGGCACGCCACACGACCCGGCGCCTCCGGCGCAGACCCGGTAACCGCGCAACCAAGGAGATCCAATGAACGAGAAAAGGGCGTTCGAAGCGCTCGGCTTTCTGCTCCTCATCGGGGGTGGTGTCATCTGCATCGGCATCGTCCTTCTGACAACCGCCGGTTGCGGTTCCTGACATCCCCACACCGGCAAACCCCTGACCCACCAACGTCCGCAAGGACATGGGTCAGGGGTTTCTATTTGCCTATCCGGAATTCAGGCATAATCGAGGCATGAAGGTCATCGCGAAGAACCGGCGGGCCCGGCACGACTACATCCTCGAACAGACGTACGAGGCGGGCTTGGCGCTGACCGGCGCCGAGGTGAAGTCGATCAAGGCGAGCGACATCTCGATCCAGGAAGCATACGTGATCATCCGCGGCGGCGAGGCGTACCTGCTCGGGGCGCACGTGAAGCCGTGGCACGGCGCCGACGGCGAACCCGACCCTACCCGGACCCGGAAGCTCCTGCTCCACCGCCGCGAACTGGACAAGCTGGTCGGCGCGACCAAGGAAAAGGGCCGCACCCTCGTGCCGGTCACGGTCGGGCTCAGCAAAGGTCTGGTCAAGCTCGAGATCGCGCTCGCCCGCGGCAAGAAGATCCACGACAAACGCGAGACGCTCAAGCGCCGCCAGGCCGACCGCGAGGCCGCCCAAGCGGTCAAGCGTGCCACGAAAAGCTAGTCCATTGACAAACTTCTGAGAATCCGTAGACTTGGATATCGTGAGCCTACGATCCGCATCCCCCGACTCCGAACCGGGGTCGAGACCCGACCTCGACCTCGAACCTGCCGCCGAGACCGCGGCGGGAGGCGAAGCGTTCCCCGCGGAGCCAGGCATCCCCATCGAGCCAGCCGGCGAAGACAGCGGTGAATCGAGCCCTGACGCCGACATCGTCGCCCCGGAACCGCTTGGCAAACTGGATCCGGACAGTTTCCGCGGGCGGTCCGAGACCCGGGCCAGTGCGACGAGCGGCCCGCAGTTGGAGCGCCTACTGGAGACGTTCCCATCAGGAGTCGGGCGCTACTTCCGCGAACGCACGGATGCCCGGACCGGCAAGAAGGGGCCCGGGCCCCTTCCCCGTGCACCGCTCAGTGGCCGCGGCACAGACGCGATCATGCGGGTCAAGAAAGCCCGGAAATACCTGGAAGACCGGGCTACGCCACGCGACGAAGCGGATAAATAGCGCCGTCGAACGGCTCATCCAGCCGGTACTGCCGCTGTTCCGCGGTCGTGCCGTCGAAGCGTAACGCGAGCGCGGTGTCGGGGCTCGGTGCCGTCGAGAGCATCAGCTCGCTATCCTCAAACCACTCGGAATCCCGGTCCAGCAGGTAGTACAGCTCGGGCGCGTTCGCCAGCACGAGCGGTTCCGCGGGATTACCCGGCAGGTCCATCCGGAGCATGCCCAGGCTCGTGAAGAAATCGGCTGCCGTTTCCGGCTCCGAACTCATGCACCGCCGGGCGATCTCCCCTGCATCCAGCGGTTCCTCATAGACGGCGTACCAGCCCGGACCGCTGACTGCCTGGTCGAAGACGTCGCTCCACCGTTCGGGAACCGGCCGGTCATTGCGTCGGAACGGCACGAACCGGACCCGCACGCCGTGCTCCTCGAACCGCTCCAGGTCGCCGTCATGGAAGCGCCGCGGCAACCGGCTGATCGCCGTGATGTCGAGCACCCGGCTGGCCCGCTCGAGTTCCCGTGCCTCCAGCGATTCCACGAAGTAGCGCTCCTGCACCGGTTGGAGCCCGGTGAGCTCCTCGTCCGGATCGAATCCGTGGTCTGGCGTAGGTTCGTCGATCATGGTGTTCCTTGGTTCCGCAAAGTGACGGCGTGCGGGTGACACCCCTTGATACCGCGCTTTGGAAAAGTCGTCAACCGCTGTGCGGGGCGCGCGGCGGCAAGCTGGAAAATCTCCGGACCGCCCGGGCCGCGGGCCAGGAATCTCTTTTTTGGGAACATCAGCCTTGCGGCGCAATCCCAAATTCCTTACAATGCAGTCACTTTTTAGCCGTATCGGTAGCTACTTAACAACCAGGGAACAGGCACGAAAGGAAATCATCGTGGGAGACGAACGGAGCCCCTCCGAAATAGAAGCAGACAAGAGGAAACAGGAACGATGGTACAGGGAGCACATGAGGGAGGAGCAAAGAAGAAGAGACAGGGGAGAACCGACCCATCAAGAGATATGGGAACAGAAACAACGCAAAGAGTCCATAAAAGCGTTCGTGCAAGTCGGGAGCGGGGTGGTGGCAATCTTGATCATCATCGGTTCCATCGTGTGGGCCGGCGTGGAGCTGTTCACCGGTTGATTGACACTATGCGCGTCACCGCAGAAGTAATCCGCGTCCGAAGCCCTCGCCGTCAATCAATACCCCCCTGACCCACCAACGGTTCTTACGGACCAAGGGTCAGGGGGTTTCATTTTGGCAGATTGTCGTTGTCCGCCTGCAGACGACGCTGTACAATGGCTGACTCGACAGTCAGGTAGCTTCATTAACAATCCGCAAACCACCAATGGGGAGAGATACACATGGGCCTTGAGGCCGGTAACGAGCACCACTACACTGGGGGGCCGGAACAGTGGCAACCCTCACCTTCACCCAGCATTCCCGCGGTGTTCTTCGGAATCATATTCCTGGCGGGTTTCTTTTTCTTCTTTCTGATGCTCACGTCGGCGCTCCTGATCCATATCCTCGGCGAAATCACGCCGCTGAGCAGCGAAGGCATTCAAGGATCGGTCGGGAGCATCATCCTCGTCGTGAACGGGATCCTGGCCGGTATCGGAG
The DNA here is from genome assembly GCA_964476895.1 of uncultured Candidatus Saccharibacteria bacterium. Lineage (GTDB taxonomy): Bacteria > Patescibacteriota > SICC01 > SICC01 > SICC01 > JALYJZ01. Next base: position 27,291 of record CAYZCS010000001.1, read on the forward strand.
CACTGTATATCGGAATAACCTACGCAGCAGAAGAAAGAGGCAAAAGCTCTGCATAAGAACACTTCCCCTGACCCACCAACGGTTCTTACGAACCACGGGTCAGGGGGTTCTTTTTGCAAGGCGAGTCTCGGCCGAACCCGGAATTCAGGCGTAATCGAACCATGAACGCCGAGAACCGGCGCGACCGGAAGGACTATCTGCTTGAGCAGACGTTCGAGGCGGGTATCGCGCCGTCGAACGGCCTACCCGCGGTGCGGAGTACGCGCGCCGGCGACCGTGCAGATCTCGGCGAGGGCGCGGGTCAGCGCCTTGTGCTCCGCCGGCTTGATCCGGGCGTAGAGCTTCTCGACCGTGTCGCCGTCTTTCACGTCCACCATCGCCCGCTGGAACACCGGCCCCACACCGCCGTCCGGCGTGTGCGCGAAGACGCTCGAACCCGCCCACTTTTGTCCGGCCGCCAGCACCGCCTGGATCGCGTTCTCGCCAGCCAGGCCCAGGCACGGGTCGGCGAAGTTGCCGTCCGGCAGCTTGAACTTGTGATAGCCCGGGTCGGGGATGAGTCCCGGATGCACCGAGAGCACCCGCCACGGGAAGTACTTATGGAAGGCTTCGGAGAGGTCGTACGTCCAGCCCGCCAGGACGACCAGGTCCGGGGCATAGCGCTGGAGCTTGTGGGCCAGGTCCTCCTCGTAGTGCGCGCGGGGCTTCCCGTGCGCGGCGTAGTCCGCGTGGTCCAGCACGACGGTCGGCACGTCCGCCTCGCGGGCACGCACCAGGCCGTAGGCGCTCTCCTTGTCCGACGCCACCGCCACGACCTGGCCGTCGAACCGCTCGGCCTGGCCGTCCAGCATGGCCTGCAGGTTGGAGCCGCCGCTTTTGTTCGAGATCAGTACCGCGATGCGTTTCATGTGGTGTGGGTTTTCGGCGGATCCATGCGTGGACCTGCCGTTTGCCGTCATGATAGCACGCCTGGGCGTGGCTGGCGGTGCCACGCCGAGCGGTCTCTGCTAGGCTCTAGGCATGCCCCAGGGACCTTCGATGCTGATCCAGTACATCGTCCGGACCGGCGAGGAAGCGGCCGTGAAAACGGCGGTCGAGCGGTTCGTCGCGGCGATCGCCGAGCATGAGCCGGAGACCCGTTACGAGTCGTGGCTCAAGGAAGACGGGCGCTCGTTCGCGCACCTGATGACGTTTGCCGACGCGGCCGCGCAGGAGCGGCACAAGGGCGCCGACTACACCAAGGAATTTGTCGCCGTGCTGTACCCGGCGTGCGAGGAAGAGCCGACGTACGAACCGGTGACGTTAGTCGCGTCAGCCCGCGAGTAGCTTCCCTGCCTCGGTGATCACGGCGACCTTCGGGAGCGGCCGCGCGTTGTAGGTAGAGGCCATCGTCTCGCCGTACGCGCCGGCGGTGCGGATCGCGAGAAGGTCGCCGATCCGGGGCGCCGGAAGCGGGCGGTCCTTCGCGAAGACGTCCCCCGATTCGCAGACGTTCCCCGCCACCGTGACCCTCCGGCGGCGGCCGCGCGGATTGGTCGCATTCTCGATGTGGTGGTACGAGCCGTACATCGCCGGGCGCAGCAGCTGGTTGAAGCCGGAATCCACGCCCACGAACGTCTTGTGCGGCGTGACCTTGTAGTCGGTCACGGTCACGAGGAGCGTCCCAGCTTCCGCCACCAGGTAGCGGCCAGGCTCGAATGCCAGCCGTGGTTCGTAGCCCGCTTCTGCCGTGAACGCCGCCATCGTCTTGTCTATCAGTTTGCCAAGCTCCGAAATGTTCAGCCGCGGCTCGCCGGGCTGGTACGGCACGCCGAATCCCCCGCCGAAGTCGATATAGTCGAGCGTGTCGAACTGCCGCGCGGTACCGAGCAGCGCCCGCATCGCTTTGGCGAACAGCGGCGGATCCAGTACGTTCGAGCCGATGTGCTGGTGGATGCCGCTGATCTTCCGGCCGTACTTCGCGGCGATCCGCTTGGCATCCTTCACCTGGCCGGGATCGATCCCGAACTTGCTGTCCGGCCCGCCGGTCATCACGTGTTTGTGGTGTCCGCCGCCGATCCCCTGGTTGATCCGCACGCCGAGCGGCCGGCGCTTGGGGAGCCGCTTCGCGAGGTATTCGAGCTGGTGGAGCGAATCCGCGTTCACGGTGGCGCCGCCGCGGATGGCCGCGTCCAGGTCCGCCGGACTCGCGCTGGCACAGGTGAACGCGATCTGCTTCGGCGTGAAGCCGGCCTGCTTCGCCAGCTGCACCTCGCCCGGGCTGACCGTTTCCACGTCCGCACCGAGCCGCCGGAGGAGCCGGAGCACCCGCGGGTTCGCGTTCGCCTTCATCGCGTAGTGGATCTCAAGCTTCGGGTAACGGATCGCACGGGCCAACTCGCGGTACCGATCCGCGATCACGCGCTCGTCGTACACGTAGAGCGGCGTGCCGAACCGCTTCGCCGCCCGCTTCAGTTCGGTAAGTCCGGTCGCCTCACGCATGCGTCCATTCTGGCATATTATTAAGCGTCGCCCGCTGTTTACCTTCAAAACAAGAGAAAGGATCCGCATGGAGACGGAGATACTAGGTATCGTCACGATGGACGAGCAAGGAAGAGTCACCCTCGACGGCAGGCAGCTGCCGCTTGGCGCCGGCGATGCTTTCACGGCCACTGGAGCACCCCGCTTGGTTTACTTTTTGCCTTTATTAAGTAATATATCTAGCTATGCCTTATCCAGAGCTGTCCGCTTATAGCCAAGAAGACCCTCCCGACCGCTTTCAACATCGACTGGAAGACGATGTACTACGCACTTGCTTCGGCGAGCGTTCCGGTTATTTCCGAACTGAGATAAATCGGTCAATCGATTGCTATGCAATGGATTTCTGTGAAAACGCTTCTTTGCTGCGTGAAGCACGGAAGCATCTCGAGGAGACAGGGAGCATCGCGGTCTTGGACGTGGGTTGTGGCACAGGCCAAGCGCTATGGAGTTTCCGAGAGTATCTTACACGCCGTGACGACTACGAACCGGACGATCGGCTCACCTTGGTGGGCATCAACATAGACGATTTTCGCAACGAAGCGGAGAGATGGAAACCCCGTAAAGCAATCAAGGAAGGAATCATTGATTACATTGTCGGTGATGCGCGGATCGTGACGCCACGTCAGGAATTCGACATCATTTTTTGCTACGAGGTGCTGATCCACATGTCCGATGAGGATGCGGCGGCGGTCCTTCGAAACACAGAACGAGCGCTTAAGCCGGGCGGCACCATGTACTTCGGATTCCATCTCGAGCAACTTGAAAGTGAAACGATTGCCGAATACCTCAGGGAACTGAGAGGGTCGGGTGAGGTAGCGGAAAATCTCGTAGAGAATGAATTCAGCACGACACGTGCGTTCGTGACGTTTAAGAAAGCCGCCTCCGACCATTGACTTTCCCGCCTAACAATCGTACAATCCGCGCACGGGGATGCACCGGATTCGACGGTGGCGTACCTTGACAGGTTGCCGGCCGAGGACGAACGCTCACCTCGCTAATCACGCGTTCAACGGCATTACAACTGCCAACTTCAAAGAGAAGCTTAGCGGTGTTGTCGCTTCCGCCCGGGAAAGCATTGCTTCCCTGAGCGATGCGTTCGCCCCGCGACAGCTCTCTCCCATCCGGGCGTAATACCCCGGATCGTGCCCGCGCGAGCGCCCGGCTCGCACGGTAGCGCGTCATACTCCGGGCTCATCCGGATTCCCTAGTCTCAGGAAATTCGGAGACACGTTTGAGACTGGGTAGGCTGCGTTTCGTCCGCTTTCGAGCAGCCTGCTGACAGCAAAAAGTGGACTATGCCGGTAGATCGCCTTTCAACGGTCTCCATCGGACGGGGGTTCGACTCCCCCCATCTCCACCAAGCGGCTCTCTGAGCTCACCGGCAATACGCTTGCCGTAAGAAAAATAGCTTTGGAAAGAGATTGGATCGAGAATCACTACTGCTCGCAAGAAACGCGATACTTAGGAGCAGCTAGAAAGGAGTTGCCAGTACCTATGCCGGTTTCATTGAGCAAGAATGGCGGCGACTCACTGTTGCAACATTAAGAGACTGACAAAAAGGCCCTGGCATAAAGCTCGAAGATATTTTCAAAGTCTTGTAGCATCTACACGCTAGTCACCTGCTCAACCAGATCCTCTGCTGTGGCTTCTTTCGATATTTTCTTTTTTTGAAATTCAAGTTGTTTTAGCACAAAATCTAACCGCAAATTCACTTCTGTAAAAATTTCACTCCAGGTTTTTACGTAAATTTCATAGTTGTCGACACTCTGAATAAGTGATTTCTTGCCATGAACTTTGGCACTTTTTTGCTCTCGTTTTATATAACCCGAGGTGTCAAATTTGTTCCCCACTAGATAAAACTCCCACTTCATATTTGGAGCATTAAATTCACTCTGCTCAAGAATGACCCCCATGTACTTTTTAACCTGATCCAGCTCTTTGGCTCCGAGCCTAACCGTAGGCTTTTTGAGTTCCACCACGATGTTATGAATCTCATCATTTTCTTTTAGCTGTCGACAAAGAAATATATCCATTTGCTTACGCTTGTCTGGATGGTCAATTTTGACGTTCTTCTTTTCGTCTCGTAAAAGATATAAGTACCGACGAAGAGCCTCTTCAAATACTGGCTCTGCCTCTGTGACTAGATGGAATCTTTCCCCAAAAATCCAATAAGACGAAGCTACGATTGTTTGAACATGCGGCACTTCTTTAGCTCTAACATTGTCGTCAAAAACAAGTTTCTTTAGAGCCTGCAAGTCTTTGTTTCGTCTCTCAAGCATTCGAGTCGTCGCGACCATGCGTGACATATTTGTACTTTGCAGAAGCTCAGCCAATTCCCTGCGCTCGCTTCTATCAAGATCTACTATTTCCTCAATAATTTTTAGTAGATTTTCCGTTTCATTAGTGTCGATTAAGAGATTCAATAAGCCAACAAAGGTCTTTTTTTGCTCAATGTTGAGTGTAGAAAAAATTTTAGGCTCGAGCTTGTAGAGGTCCTTAACTAAAACCTGAAGATGCTCTTTTCTAATTTGGTCAAATTCAGACTCAAGCTCCGGAAAGACCTTTTCGCTCTCATACTCTTTTACTAGATTGTCTGCATTGGTTTTTAGGAAAGGCTTTCTCAACTTTCTCAAATACCCCGAGAGTTCCTTCTGAAGAAACTTAAACTCAGGACTTGAACGATCAACCCCTATCAAAGTAGATTGATTTTTCTTTTCCTTTCCAAAGCCAAAGTTATCAAAGAACGAGGATTTGATGTAAACACTGTGATAAAAATCATCACCTTTTCTGTTCAAAGTAGTAAATTCTTTCCACTTTTCTTTATCTTTGGAGTCAATGTAGTAATACTGCGACCACTCCTTATTTAGACTTTCCTTCCATCGAACGTATGAGATATGAAACTTTGTATTGCTCTCTTCGTGAGTGAACTCTGTTTCCTTTCTGTCTCCAATCAATGCTGTGTAATCCAGCTCTTCTCCATTAATAAGAATCTTGAACGCTTTACTTTTATTTAGCTCTAAAAACCATCCAAACTCTCTTACGAGGAAAGGTTGTAACTCTTGCTCGATCTGCGTTCTCGTAAAATCAAATATTGACGAAAGTATTACTTCTGTCCCTGGTTTTTCAGTAGTGATTTTTGGAGTCGTCGGATTAAAGAGATCGAGTCGTTTTGAATCAGCCTTAATCCGATACTTATGCCTCTTGCCAGCCTTCTTGTACACCGTTTCCCATGAAGCTTCATTAGCAAACTTAAAGAAAGTTAGTCTGCCTACACCAGTTCGTCCGTGCAGTTGAGATTGATTGAAAGTTTTTTCGGCAAATTTCTCGGAATCATGAAATCTCCGAAATTTTTCTTCGAGCTTTGAGTGATCAATTCCATATCCATTGTCACGAATAGTGATAGAAGAAAGGTTGCCTATCGCATTACTATCAAATTCCAGTTCGACTTTGGTTGCATTGGCATCAAAGCCATTCCAAATGTACTCAGCAAGGGATCGATTTCTATCATAATTATCAAGAACCTGCTTGATACCCACCGAGGTAATTCGAACGCTTTTGCTCATACGAGTATCTTACCAGTCAGACTTTTGCGATTTTCTTTCATGATTCAAATTTCCCAATCTCGGCATACCAATCAATTGTATCTACCAAATCTAGATCGCACGGCACAGGATTATCCTCGATAAATTTAGCCTCAAAATACTGGTTCCAGTAAGCTTCGGCTGATCGCCGAGGATGGTTTGCAAGCCACGAATCAAAGTAGTCGAAGTGAACGTCGTAGTGGTGTGTATGCATGAAGTCGTCCCACGTACCTTGCAACTGGTCAGCATCAGCACCTGGTCGGGCAATAATCTCGAACTGCTCAAATTCACGTTTTTCTTTTGAGCCCCAGCCCTTTTTTAGCTGCTCCATCGCTGCTACATCCGAATCTGGCGCGCGATAACCAAAAACCGTTACCCATGCCGCGGATTTTAGTGCTTCCGTTAGACGCAGCCACTCGCTGGCGATAAACGGATTTTCCTCATAATTCTTCTCGTTGACCGGATACAACAAGGGCACAGGACTGAAAGTTTTCTTGCAAACACTACAATTATTCCCAACTGTTCCGGCAATCCGATCTTTCTCGCATATCCCAACCATGACATTGCCATGAAGAAACGCTAGCGGCGGCCGCGACAAAGTCCTCCGGCCACTTCTTGCGTAAGCTTGCATTAAAAGCGGATCCCAATTGAAGCTGGCAATTAAGTCCTTATCTCGAAGTGACAAAATAAGGTGATCGTAGATTGTCGGATCATCTGGAATCTGGAAGCGCTCGTAATATTCATGAATGGCTTCATCTATCTTGTCTGCAATCTCCGCTTTCGACCGATCCAACCGTAGATCTGAATAGGCAGACTCAAAATCCTCAACGTCGCCTAAGCCAGCCTCTTCCAGCAGAGGAGCAACAGTTTCTATTTTCGATAGACCTTTCATGTCAGTCGGTCGCTTCCCGTTCCTGTCTCCATTAGGCAGAGCAGCAATACTTGCGCCGGCGCCGAGAATTACAACATGTGGCTTACCGGCAAAAGGCTTTTCAACCTCTTGCTCTTTAGTAACTTCAGAACCAGATGACGCTGCCATGCGCTAATCATAACTTTACCCGCGTCTGATTGCCGACTGCCGGTCTAGCTAAAACGATCAAGCCAAAGCTCTAGCACAAGCCGGGTGTTTCCTTGCTTCATTGCATTGACGTAGCTCTGCAAGTAATCAAGGTTAGATGCGAATAGCTTCATTTCCCCTTCCACCGCTTCAGAATCGTCCGCTGACAATCCCCACTCCCGCTTAAAGACGGCGGCCTCTTCCTCGGTCGCTTGCCCTTCACGCAAGCGCTTGAGGTGTCTCAATATCGTCAGATTGGCTTCCTGTTGCCCCTTGATCCAGTCGATCACCTGATGTGTCATCCTGTTCGGTAATTCCCCCACTGGAGCAAGTCCGGAGAGGTCGTGAACAGGCTCTTCGTCCGTTTCTATCATTTCGACCCAGTTGGTTGGCCTTCTATCATCGGCTTCCGCGCCGTCTACCAGCGAGTCGGCAGAATGAATCAGGACTTCATAGTCAGGGATTTGAAACTCTGTTGGCATAGCCAGGCATAGTACCAGCCTTACCCCCTACATAGTAGTAAGCTCGATTACTTCACCGTGGCTACTTCAGCGACTGACCCGAAAAAGGAGTTAGCTCTCCGACAACGTGAACTCAACAGCCGTCTTGCCAGGCCCCCGCTCCCATAAATCGGTCACGACCGCCCCAGCAGCAGACAGCTGTTCGATTACGCGGTCGGGATCGGCAGTGATGACCTCGTGGGACTCCGTATCTCCGGGGTTTAATACCGCCGTGTCCTCTTCCTGGAGAACGTCCGCCAGCTCGATGCCGAACTGGAGCAAACGTTCGCTTGGCGTCTCGTGTAGCGTCACTTCCAGAACCGGTTTTCCCCTGTCATAGCCGGTTACCTTGTCCGCGTATCGCTGCCGGAAAGTCACCGGAGGGTGCGAGAATTCCCCGGCGCGATACAGCTTGGCCGTCACGGTGCCGACAGTGCTAATGGCGTCCGCATAACTTTCTACACGCCACTTGTCACTGCCCCCCAGCGCCTGCGTCAGACGATCGGCGACAGGCTTCCTCGCACCTTTCGGGCGCCGCTTTGCCGCTTCTTTTGCTTCATGTTCCGCACGCCAAGCCGCCCTTCGTTCTGCTCGAGTCATTGCAATCCCATTGGTTTAGTAATACGACAAACAAGCTTAGCAAAAAACATTTATCCGTGGGAACCGGCTCACTGTAAGTTATCTCGTCGGTTCCATCACGCCCCGACGGAAAAATGCTCGAGAATCTCCAGAATGCCGTTTTCGTCTACCGATGCACCGATGTACGAATTGCTTTCACCTTTGGCCCTTACCAGGTCCTTGAGTTCATTGGTGCCATTCTCCAATGTGGCCACATAGCCGCAGCGCTGCATGAATCCCCAATCGCTCGTACTGTCCCCGACGCCGAGCGCCTGTTCGAAAGAACCACCAAGGTCCTTAAGCACCGCCTCGGCTCCGGCCTGTTTCGAACTACCCGGCGTGGTGACGATGCCGTACTGCAGGGGCAAAGCCACGGGATGCACGCCCCAGCTCAAGGAAACACGGTCGCCATACGTTTCCAGCAGTTTCCGGATGCGACCCTTGTCCGCCTCGTCCTGAGCGATCGGCATGACCTTGGTGACCTCTTCTTGAGCCGCCCGTTCCGGCAATGAGTCCACTACGACGGGTTCCCGCTGGAGTATCTGCGCATGCTTCGGCGTAATGTGCGAGACTTGGTCAGCCTGGATGAAGTAATCGTCCACCGTGTAGAACTCGACATACACGTCGTTCTCCAGGCAGGTAGCGAGGGTTTCCTTGACCAGATCCTGCGCCAAGACGTGCTTCTCGACGACGACGCCATCGATCGGATCGATGATCACGGCGCCCGCATCGGTGACATGCGGATTATCCAGTGCCGCGCCTTCGATGATGTCACCGATCGAGTAATGCGGCTTGGCAGTGCACAGTGAGATCGATACACCTGCGGCATGCAGCTGCTTCAATCTCTGCAGCACGTCGGGATGGGGCGAAGGGGTGTTGTAACCGACCTTCTCGCCGACGATCACGCCATCGATATCCAGAATGAGGTATTTAATCATGTGTCACTACTAGGCGCTGAAAACGCCCTCCTTGAGTTCAATCAACTCTTCGCACACCGCCTTGCTACCAGCGATGATATCCAACTGGCGGTAGTCGTAGGTTTCGCTCCCGATGTTCACGACCGTTCCGCCGGCCTCTTCCACCAGCAGGCATCCGGCCGCGTAATCCCACACCTGGCCGTAGCCGTCCTTCACGATGCGGGCATCGAACTTACCCGACGCTACCATCGCGTGCTCGAAGCCACTGTTCATGGTATTCACCAATTGGGTCCGATCGCGCAGCGCTTCGTACATCCCGTTCATCGCTTCCGGTTTCCCCTCCAATGCGATCATCGCCCGGCGCAGCGGCCGGTCGCTGACCTTTATGGCCTCACCATTCATGAACGCGCCCTCTCCACGGACGGCCGAATAGTAGCGATCGTTCACGAAGTCATAGATCGCCCCCACCACCGCGTGCCCGTCTTCGACGTATGCCGCCATCACGGTGCAGAAGGGCATGCCGCGGATGAAGTGTTCGGTCCCGTCGATCGGATCAATCAACCAGAGGCGTTCCTCGCTCCCCTGTTTTCCGAATTCCTCACCATGGACTCCGACCCCTGGAGTAATCTCGAGCAATTCTTTCGCCAGGAATTCTTCGATCTCGTGATCGAGCTGTGTGACCGTCGTCTCGTCGTCCTTCACGTCCACGCGCGCCACGGCACCGTAATACGGAAGCAGCTTCTCACCGGCCTTCTTCATGACCGGCTCGAGCGCCTGGGATATTTCGGTGTGTTCGGGCATGGAGACTACTTAAGCGTCATCAGCGCGTCCCGCGCCATGTCCCTATCTTATGTCTTGCCGTCGTCACGGGCCATTACGTCTTGCACTTTCAAGCCAACCTCTGCTGCCAGGTGCGGTGCCAGTAGCGCGAGCTGCAAAGAATCGATGACCGCGCCTTTCAGACTGGCGATGCCCCGGATACCCACGATATCGGATGACCGCAAATCCAGTCCCTTTGCACTGATGCCTGAAAACTCGACGTCTGCCAACTGACAACGCTCGAAAGAGACATGCTCGAATGTCGCACCCTGGAAGTCCGCCTCCCGCAAATCACACTCCTTGAAGCAGACACGTACGAACTTCGTGAACCGGAATGTCGCCAAATCGCACTTACTGTCGCTGATCACCGCGTCCCGCAGTTCGGACTCGTACAGCTTGATGCCGGTGAGCCGGCTGTCCTCGATGGTAATCCGGTGCATGCTCGCCCCGACACAATCAGCTGCGACTAGCTGGCAGGCGTTGAACGACGCATCCATCACGTCGAGCTTTTTCAGTTTCGCGCGAGACCAGTCGATTCCCTTGAGGCGTGCAGCATCGAACGACACATTGGGAAGATCGGCTTCTGCAAGATCCGATCCCTCTGCCCTGACGTTCTGGTAGCTACTTCCACCAACCATGCGTTTGAGTGGTTCCAGCGAACCCGTGATGTTCGGACGAGTAATGGACCGTGCCATGTATCCACTCTACTGCCCGCTTGGTGGAACAGCTAGCAGGGTCGACGCCGCGCTTAAGGCTCCCTATTAGTACTTTATTTATAGAATCTTCGTCTGACCGTTCGGACCGAATAGTTCTCGCTTAGCTTTCTTGTACTCCGCCTCACTTTTACCTTCGAAACGGCGCTTCAATGCGTTGTATCGCTCAAGTAGCTCCCTGTTCGAACGCAACACATCCCGTACATTCGCGAAATCATCGTACGCGGAACCAACGACGGTCAGCTGGATACCTACGGGAATCGCTGGATTAGCGTGATCTTCGAAGCTCGCAAAGCCATCGGTCCAGATTGTGTTCTCATGTCGGGGATTAAATCTACTGCGCAGTACGGCCTTCGCATTCTCAAAATCGCCTCCGGACACACTGACCTGGATATCTAAGTCCCCTTTCGTGATGGATCCCGGCACCGCCGTGCTACCAACGTGCTGCACGTTTGCGCCAGGAAGCAACTCTAGAAGTAACTCCCGATAGCGCTCGAATTCCGTGTCGGCCGTTTCCTGGATTTCCTCGACGGGCACGAAACGCACTTGAATAAAGCTACTTCCCCTCATTCTCCTTAATTCTAACCTTCACGATCTTCCGCACCAGCGCGACGATCCTCTGTCCGCCGCGGTTCTTAATCGCCTGCTTCACTTAATCCCTTTCAACCACCGTACCGTCGAGGCATACAGCTTTTCCGCTACGCCGTCTTCCTCGAAGCAGTGCCCCGCCCCTCGGATGACCTCATGAGCGCTCTTCCCCTGCGCGTTCTCCGCATACCGGCGACTCCCGCGCAGCACGCCGTTTCCAGCGGTAATGACCTTGAGTGGGTACGCGATGTCCTTTCCGAGCTCTTCCCACGGAATGTTCGCATCCACGTCGACCATCCGTTTACCGAACAGGTAATCGACATACCCACGTATCCGGTACGCTTTCAGGCGCGGCTCGTACTTACTGCGCGAGCGGAGCAGCGCGAGCTTGTAGCTCGGGTCCCACAGCACCGCACCGTCCAAATCCTTGTCCTTCGACAGCAGGATCGTCGTGCCGCCGTAGCTGTGCCCGACGGCGAAGATCTTCCGTTTGCCATGCTTCCGGAAGTACGCCACGACCGCGTCGAAGTCGGCGGCATGCGTCTTCAGCGTGGCTTGGCGGAGCGGCCGGCTGTCGTACAGGTAGTAGCGAAACGACGAAAAGCCCTGCTGCTCCAGGTACCGCGCGCCGTTGTAGAACTGGTGCTCGTTCGGATCGCCGGTCAGCCCGTGTACGAAGATTACCAGCGGCTTGGTCAGCGGTCCGCGCAGGAACCCCTTGACCGACTTCCCGCCGCCGACCGGCATTCGGACGATTCTCTCCTTGGCTGCCATGCGCCCATCGTACTGCACCGGCTGTATAGCTGCTTTCATTAAGAGTAAATCTGGCATATAAAAGAAGTCGCACATTCACAGCATTGGTTCCGGAACCGGCTGTCGCGAGCCATCAATCGTGACGTCCAACCGGAACCAAGGGTCCAACTCGGACCAGATCGGAGCAGACCATGCGTTGTTATACCGTCTCGGACGGCAAGCTGAGCGAGGGCATCGCGGTCAACGTGGATCGCATCCCCTATACTGTCAGGTCTTCCCCCCAGGTGGGATCCGAGGACCACCTCATCCTCGGCCTCGGCCTTCGCGACATCCCTCCCCCTGACATCTATCGGGGTGAGGTGTTCCGCGCCGACTGGGATATGTACGGTGCCAGTGACCTCAAGCCGATGCTCCGGAAGGAGCGTGACGCCGGGCCAAACACCCAGACCGGGTTGCTCGTGCGGATCGTCGTGCCCAGGGCGGGATACGACAGCAGGCCCTTTTTCCTGACGATCAATGGTGACGCCCACCTCCTTGCGGGGCTGTACCGGGACGAGCACTCACGTACGAAGCGGTTCGCGAAGGATGGCAGCTTCAGGGAGATGGACGCCGTGTACTACTTCCAACCCGACTCCATCGCGAGGTTGACCTACTGGAAGCTGAGGTCGTCGGAGCGCTCTCCCGGTTCGCCCTGCGACTTCGCGCTCTTCTGCACCCAGGACGGCAAGCTCGGAATGGTCACCTGGGATCACTTCGCGGAGGAGTGCATCGCTACGCCGACCGGGACGGTCGTCGCCGTCTGATTCACACCGGGGAACGGACCGTGATTCATGCACACCAGCATGCAGTCGCACCTTCCCCACTCTCCTGAGTGCATCTCCTTACGGAGGTGGGCTGAGGAGGTGCCCATATCCCGCCACTGCCGACGTTCACCAGCCAGTGAATGGCCACTTAGTCAGCAGACCAAGCGTACATAAACCCATCGTAGAGGCACTTATATGATTGGTCGCTTGTTATTACCCCCGACAGGCGCATGCTACAAGCAAGATTCAATAAACTGAGCAGCGTTGACGCCTGCTTAGGGGGTGGGAATGAAAAGGTTCAAACATACGACGGTATCCGCACTGGTTGCCGCTTTGGCGATCGGTTTTCCGGCGCAGGCCCTGGCCCAAGAGGCTCCGGTAGAACTCGGCACCACCGAGGACTTCGCGGTCTTGGCCGGCACCGAGATCACCAACGTCCCCACTTCCGACATCACCGGAGACGTGGGCCTGAGCCCGGGCACCGGTGCCGCGATTACCGGACTGACCTGCGCGGAGGTGACCGGTACGATCTACGACGTTGACGGTACGTATCCGGACACCTGCGAGGTAACCGATCCCGCCCTGCTGACGACGGCCAAAAACGACCTGGTTACGGCATATGACGATGCCGCCGGACGCACGCCGACCGAGACGTTCGCCGGCGGCGACAACCAGCTCGGCGGACAGACGCTGACCTCCGGCGTCTACGCGTTCGGCGCCGCGTCGACCGCCAACCTGGTCGGCACGCTGACGCTTAACGGCCAGAACGACCCGGATGCGGTATGGATCTTCCAGGCCTCATCCACCCTGGTAACGGCATCGAGCAGCGTGGTGAGTCTCACCAACGGCGCCCAAGCCTGCAACGTCTTCTGGCAGGTTGGCAGTTCCGCCACGCTCGGATCCGACTCCGTGTTCGTCGGGACCATCATGGCCCTCACTTCCATCGGGTTGGATACCGGCGCCACCATCAACGGGGGCCAGGCGCTGGCACGTGACGGCGCGGTCACCCTGGACCAGAACGTCATCACCGACTCGGCATGTGCGCTCTCCGAGCCCCCCGACGACGATGATGGTGATGACACGGACTCCGGTTCTGACACCGGCTCACTCGCCGCCGGCGATATCGTTCCCAAGCTACCGAACGCCGGAGCCGGTCCTCGCAACTAGGACACGCCCTGCCAAGATATGCCTGCGGATAAGCCAGTTCGTCGCCGGATCTTCGCAGCCGTGATCGGCGTAGCGCTGGCCGGAGCGCTGGTCTCGTTCGGGTTGCTCGGATTGCTCGGGCCGTTCCGAACCGATTCGCCGCCGCGTACCGCCGAAACCACGGCGGTTCAGGTGGGCGTGCCGGTGCACCTGGAAATCCCGAAGATCGGGGTGGATGCGGCGATCGAGCTTACCGGCCTGACGCGTCAGGGATTGATGGGCGTCCCGAAAGACCCCGACAACGCCGCCTGGTACAAGCACGGGCCGCGCCCCGGTGAGATAGGGAGCGCGGTGATCGACGGGCACTTCGACTGGGACAACGGGACCCCCGCGGTGTTCGATGATCTCCACAAGCTGCGGCCCGGCGACAAAGTGATGGTTACGGACCGGCACGGCACGATCATCTCGTTCGTCGTGCGGAAGTCCCGGAACTATAGTCCGGAGGCAGATGCCACCAGCGTGTTCCGTTCCAGCGACGGGAAAGCCCACCTCAACCTGATCACCTGCACCGGCGTGTGGAACCAGGATCGAGACAGCTACTCACAACGTCTCGTGGTGTTCTCCGATCGGGAATAGCCAGGCAGAGATCTTCTATTTTCCCGCGGCCGCCCGCTCCAGCTCCGCGACGTCGATCTTCTTCATCGTGAGCATCGCGTCCATCACCCGGCCGGCCTTCTCCTTGTCCGGATCGGTCATCAGCTCGCCGAGCCGCTTCGGGACGATCTGCCAGGACAGGCCGTACTTGTCTTTCAGCCAGCCACACTGCTCCGACTCGGGCACCGCGGAGAAACGCTCCCAAAAGTAGTCGACTTCCGCCTGGTCCGCACACTCCACGTAGAACGAGACGCTCTCGTTGAATGTGAATATCGGTCCGCCGTCGAGCGCCATGAACCGCTGGCCGGCCAGCTCGAAGATCGCGGTGAGCACCTTGCCTTCCATGTCTTTCATCGGACCGACCTGCTTACCTTCCGGATACCGCTCGATGCTGACGATCCGCGACTCCGCGCGCTTCCCTGGCGCGGCGCTGAAGGTGTCCACGTAGAAGGTGATCGCCTCCTCGCACTCCTTGTCGAACCACAGGCTGGGAACGATCTTCTGCGTACGCTGCGTATCCTCCGTCATGCCGAACCCATCTCGCCGCTACCGACGTTCACCATCCAATGGATGCCGTACTTGTCGGTCACCATACCGAAGAGGTCACCCCAGAACGCTTTCTCCAGCGGCATCGTCACCGTGCCGCCCTCGCTGAGACCGTCGAAGCACTCCCGGAGCTTCTGCTCGTCCGAGCCGTTGATCGAGAGAGCCACGTTCGTCCCGGCCACGTAGTCCTCGTCCTTCGGGCCGTCACTGGCGAACAGGCTCACCGCCCCGCCCTGGAGCGACGCGTGCATGATCAGCGCCTGCTTTTCCTCCGGAAAGTCCATCGGCGTGTCGCCGAACGTCTGCATCTGCAGCTCGCCGCCGAAGATGCCACGGTAGAATTCCATGGCTTCCTTGGTCTTGCCGTCTTTGAAGCTGAGATACGGGGTCAGGGTCGTGTCGCTCATGGGCCTCCTTGGTCATGTTACTGCGAGACCATTGTACGCCCATGCTCAGAGACGTGGCGGTAGACCTCACTCGAAAGCATCAGCGGTGCGAGGCCTTCAGCGATATGCTACAGTTAACTGCTTTCGACGCAGAAGGCATTAACAGCACGCTTTCCATGATCCCGACAGAAAGGGGAAACGTGATCACTGGTCGTAGAATACTGACACTGCTGCTCATCGTCGCAGTGGGGACCGTCGGCTTCTTCGTGGGAGGGAATCTCCGCGAGAACGACGACGCGGACTCCGCCACGCGGACGAGCGGCGCGAGCCAGCCACTCATTCCGCCAAGTTGGGCTGACTGCTCGATCATCGTCGTAACACGTCAACAGTTCAGTCCGGTCGTGGACGCGCCCTTCTGCAAGCAATCGACTTTCCTGCTCCGGAGGGCGCTGGTGCCGAGCCAAGAGGCCCGGCCTAACGAGTGCCGGCTTGATGTGGACTTTTACGACCTCAGACGACGGTTTTTCGATCGCGATGACGGGCCTCGGCTTGCGAAATACCGCGATCGCTTCTCGATCTCGTGCAGGAAGATCCTGTTCGTCATACACAACCCCAGCGAGATCGCGTCGTACGAGCACGACGTAGTCAGCAGCGGGGTCTTGGAGCCCGGCCAAAAGGGCCACAACCTCCATCCATAGCTGCCGCACCGCACCGTCCCCGCCCGGAACCACTCCTCATCAAGGAGCCGGGCGGGGACTTTTGCTGTACCCAAAGAGTAAGATGCGGATAGCCGCGACGGGAAAGCCCGACGCCACGGTCGAAGTCTGATCTGCCCCAGCGGTCCGCTCAGTCGCGGCGGATCCGGGACGGATGCACCGGTACGAGGTCCCGATGCAAGGTTGTCGCGAGCTCCGCGGCTGCGTCGGCGGCATCCACGCCTTGCAGGTTACGAGTAAGCGCATCGAGGGAAAAGAAATCTTTCGGCAATCCGCCCTCGTCATGCTCCCATCCGTACTGCTTGACCTCCGTCTTTTTGACTCCGCCCGGACGGCGCGCGTACGTGTCGTGCTCCTGGTCGTGGACCCACGGCAGGATCCGTACCTGCCCCGGCTCGCTACGTAGTTCGAGCATCGTCGAGGTTTCCGGGTCGAAGTAGTACGCGAACGTTTCGCTGCCCGCCGTGCCGGCATCGTGCGCCTGGTCGACCAGGCCTTTGCACCGGTTATCGATACGGGCCACGTCGGCCTCGAAGTTCTCCTCCCGTTCACGCTCGACCCGGTGCAGGAGCAGCGCGACCGTCTCATGACGGGATTCCACTTCCAGCCCGATCTGTTCCGCGGCGACCAGGTCGGCCTGCGCGATCTCCAGTAGCTCCTGGGTGCTGAGTCCGAGCTCGGCTTCGCGTCCACGGTACCGGTCCGCGATATCCAGGATCGCCGTGGTGTGCCGCCGGACGAACTTCGGAGGTACCGGCTTGGTCTCCATGGAGACCACCGACCGGCGCAACGCGATCTCCGCCGCGTCGAGTTTCGCCAGCGGCGCCTCAGCATCGCGGCCGCGCCGCATCCGCTGGCGACCGACTTTCGCGACCTCAAGCGCCCGGGCGGTCCAGCGCTTCTGCTGGGGATACCGCTCCAACCCGATCACCTCCGACGCTTCGATCATGTCCGCGGCCAGCCAGACGTGGGCAATGGCGGCTTCCCGCCGTTCTTCCGTAAGCGGGCCGGGTTTCTCGAAGACCACCCGCTCGTAGGTCTCGATCGCCCGACCCGCGGCATTGATGGCCGTCTTGGGCCGCGGGGACCCTGGCACCTCCCACTGGTGCATCCGGAGTTCGGTGAGCGAGCTGGCGCCGACGGTGTGCGCCCACGCCAATTGGAAGCGCGGTTCCGCATCCGCGACACCCTTGCCTACGGCACGGGTCACCCGGGCACGGGTACCCTGGAGAGCGTCGTGCGCATCGAGCAACTGCGCCCAGTGCGGCGCACGGGATTCGATGTCCGCGGGAACGTCCTCGGGCAGCCCGTTGATCGCCTCCCATGCGTCCTCGGCGCGACGTTGTACGGATTCCACCAGCAACCGGTCCGCGGCCCGCCGATACGCTTCTTCGCGCGGCAGTCCTTCGGTGCCGTCCGGCGACAGCTCTGGCTCGGTGTTTCCGGGTAGTGTCATAGCGAACTAACGTACCCGACAATCATACCTTTGGCAATGCGGCGGACCTAGTCGGTCGGCAATCTTACCAGTTATTGCCTTAACCAAGGTCTTCTAAAAGCATTGCAAGTATGTTAGGGTGAGATGTCTTTCCCTGGCGGAAAGGCATTAACAACACTTCCTTCGGTCGGGGCAGGCGTCCCGGGTACGCTCGCCCCTGGAGCGCCCGTTCCCGACAGGAAGGAGAGACGTGGGCAACTCTCGAAAGTTGATGGTACTCGTCGCGGTCGCGGTCGTCGCGGTTTTCGCGGCCAGCTGCGGCGGGGACGACGGCAAGGTCACCGTCGTGACCGAGACGGTCACGACCGATGAGCCGGTGCAGCTCCCGAAGGTCACGGCCGAGCAGAAGCAGGCTCAGGCACGAGCAGTGAAGCAGGTGCGGGACTTGGACGCCGACTGCACCATCGTCGTCGTCACGCTCGCGGACCAACGCGCCAAGATCCAGCGGCCGTTCTTCTGCAAGCAGTCCGTGCTGCGCGTAAAGAAGAACCTGCCCCTCTCGCCGTTCGCGGCGGAGGATGAGTGCCGGCTCGACTACGAGCCGACGACACTCTACTCAGAGGGCAAGGGCTACTGGCAGACGGTCATCGTCCTGAGCCAGTCCTGGCCACGCTTCACGCCGAAGTGCAAGCGCATCCGCTTCGTGGTGTTCGCCACGCAAGATGAGGATGTCGTCGACTACGCGCGTGAGGCACCGCTCACACGGGGGAAGCTCAAGCCGGGCCAAAAGGCCTACTACACCCCCGACCCCGGTCTGCGGGAGTACCAAAGGGAGTACGGCAAGTTCAGCCAGCACGCCCAGTAATCCTGTAGTCGCCCGCGTCACACCCGTCCCCGTCCGGAACCACTTCTTTTTTAGAAGCCGGACGGGGACCTTTGCTATATCGACTTACGAGTACGTCTTTGCGCTTTATCTGCCTTCCGTCAACAGCTACCTCTTGCCCAGTTTGAGTCCGCTAGCATATCATGCATTATGGCCTTTACAAAGCGATTTATTTACGATACGATTCGAGGCCGATTAGCACGTTAACATCCGCACCGGAGAGCTCAGCGAGCGTACACCGTGCGCCTGATGAGCTCTCCGTTGCTGCTGCGGCCGAGCACCACTACACGACATCCAGCAGCCGAAAGGAAAGTCATCATGACCGTCACCATGCTCGTTCCGGATTGGAACGCGACCGACGAGTTGCGAGAGGTCCACGAGGCGCGAGAGGCCTCAAGGCGAGATTCCGGGGTGCCCCTGTCAACGATGAACCAATGGTTCCGTAACACCGATATAAATTGGGATAGCGAGATCGGAGACTATTTCAGGATCCTGAGTCGTCTAGGGGATGTTCCCAAGCATCTGAAGGACATCCGGTTTCCACGTGTCGGGCTCTCGCGAGCCAATTCGCCGCTCACCCAGGCCATCGATGGGCCGTACGAGGATGACTGCGTCACCGGCCGTGTCGAGAGCTATGTCCGCGATGGAGTGATCCAGCAGAGCATCGTGGTCTGGGGCTCGAATCTCATCATGGTCAACCAGTTCTTCGACGCCCTCGTGGCCGGTAAGAAGCACGACTGGAACATGAACCCGGCGCCGCTGGCGAGGGAGACGATCACCATCCGTGACGTCCTACCCGACGGCAAGACCCGCACAGTCGAGGTCGAGTTCCCTGTAACCAGCCAGGCTCTGCTCGGGCTGGCTCGCCGGCTCGCCGATCCGTCGGACAAGAGGCCCGTCAGCTAGCAGCAATGGAAGCACCGGGCGGGCAGCCACAGACAACCAACGTCTCCGCTGCCCGCCCGTTACCACTTTATGTGGTACTTAAACGTGCTACCTGTTATCCGCTTTCCCTAGCCTGCACGACGACCTTCCCTCGCGGATGTCCCTCCTGCAGGTACGTGAGTGCATCGCCCGCCTGTTCCAGCGGGAACGTCTTGTCGATGATCGGCCGCACCGCCCCCTGGCCGACCAGTTCCGCCAGCTTCGTGAGCCGCTCCGCGGTCGCCTTGCCACGCACGGGAATCACTTCCACATCGTACTGCTCCGCACCTTCGAGCGGGCCGAACAGTTGCATCGAGGCGAGCCCGCCACCGGGCCGGAGCACCCTCAGTGAGTCCTTCGTCACGTCGCCGCCGACCGTATCAAGGACGGCATCACAGTCCCGGACCAAGTCGGTGAACGATTCGGCGCGGTAATCGATCGTCTCGTCGGCCCCGAGTTCTCGCGCGAATTCCCTGTCCTGGGCGCTGACTGTCGTGATCACGTGCGCGCCAAGGTGCTTCGCGATCTGGATCGCCAGCGAGCCGATGCCGCCGGCACCGCCGTGGATCAACACCTTCTGCCCCTTGGACACGCCGAGGTGCTCGACGATCACCTGGTATGCGCTCGAGCCGGCCAGCGGCAGTGCGCCGGCATCCGTGAAGGATGTTCTCGGCGGCTTCGGCGCGAGCTGGCCTGCGGCCACCGCGGTGAACTCGGCGAACGACCCGGCGCCACCCGTGGCATTGGTCGAGCCGTAGACCTCGTCACCGACCGCGATACCCGACACGCCCGGGCCGACTTCCGTGACCACCCCGGCCACGTCCCCGCCGAGCGTGGCCGGAAGTTCGAGTGATATCGAATCCTTGAAGTTCCCTGCCCGCAGTTTCGCGTCGAACGGGTTCACCCCGGCCGCGTGCACCTGGACGACCACCTGGCCACCCACCGCCTCCGGCTTCGGAACGTCACCCAGTACCGTCACTTCACTGCCGCCGTAGCCGGTGATCCGGGATGCCTTCACCCTTCCAGCATAATAAGGGCGGCCGCCGCCGGCCAGGACGGCGTACCGCCGGCTTGATGGGAGTACCCTCATGTGCGATAACTGAACGTCGCCGTTCTTTTACATCGCAAGGCAACCGAAAGGATCACATGCGCGACATGAGGGCCGAGCGCGGTCTCGGCGACCCGAAGTACTGGTCGGAGCTGCCATCGATTGCGTTGCCGGGCGAGCCCGACGCCGAGCCGTTGCTATCCAACCCGGATGCGGACGTCGGTGCGGTCATCGACTCATGGAAGCAGGCGGCGGTGTTCAGGATCTCGAGTCCGCCCCTGCCCGTGACCAGTTGGCCCGCGTTCTACGTGGGGTGGTACGACGCTAACGGCTCCCTGCACCGGCTCGGCGTTCCCGTCGGACTCGATCAGTGGGGACATTTCGCCATGCGGATCGGGCACGAGGACGTGCAGTTCTTCATCATGCCCCTAAATCCGACGGCGAGGCTCGAGTGGGAGCTGGTCGGTGTCTACGACATCGACGACCCCGACATGACCGACGTCCCGCTGTACTAGCCGTTCCGCCCGTTCCCGATCTACCGCACTCCAGCGGACCATGATCAGGAACGGGCATCTCCTGAGCGCATCTCACGACGAGGTGCCCTGAGGAGAATCCCGACGGGTCCCCGCCTAGTCCCGCTTCCGCAGCTGGATGTGCACGTCGCGGAGCTGTTCCGGGTCCAGTTCGCGCGGCGCCTGCATCATCGGGTCCTCGGCACGCTGGTTCTTTGGGAACGCGATCACCTCGCGGATGTTCGGCTGGTCCATCAGAAGCATCAGGAGCCGGTCCAGCCCCCAGGCGATTCCACCGTGCGGCGGCATGCCGTACTTGAAGGCTTTCAGGAAGTGCCCGAAGGCCTTTTCGAAGTGGTCTTCCTTGTAGCCGACCTTGCCGAAGACCTTTTGGAGCAGCTTCGGGTCGTGATTCCGGATCGCGCCGCCGGCGATCTCTTCGCCGTTCAGCACCAGGTCGTACTGGCGGCCGCGAACCTCCCCTAGCGACTCTTCATCGAGCGCCTCGGGATTGGCGACCATCGAGAACGGGTTGTGGCTGAAGTCCCAGTGGCCGGTGTCGTCGTCGCGCTCGTACATCGGGAACTCGGTGATCCAGGCGAACGCGAATACGTCCGGGTCGGCGAGGCCACGCTCGCGGCCAAGCCGGTGCCGGAGCGTCGAAAGCACCTTCGCCACCACCGGCGGCCGGTCGGCGACGAACAGCGCCAGGTCGCCGGCTTTCGTGCCGAGCGCCTGGTGCAGGGCCTGCTGCACGTCGTCCGCCAGGAACTTCGCGATCGGACTCTCGAACGTTCCCTGCTCCGGGACCTTGAGCCAGGCCAGGCCCTTCGCGCCTTCCTCGGTCGCGAACGCGGTGAGCGCGTCGACCTCGCCGCGGCTAAGGTCCGCGGCATCCGGCACGACGATCGCCTTCACCTGGTCGGCGCCCGTGAATACCTTGAAGTCACTCTTCCGGACTACGTCCGTCACGTCCCGAAGCTCCATCCCGAACCGGAGGTCGGGGCGGTCCGTTCCGAACCGCTCCAGCGCCTCGCGGTGCGCCAGACGCGGGAACGGCGTCTTGAGTATCTTCTTCTTGGTGAACTGCTTGGTGAGGTCGGTCGCGAGCTGCTCGTTCAGCCCGATCACGTCTGCTTCCTCGACGAACGTCATCTCCACGTCGATCTGCGTGAACTCGGGCTGGCGGTCGCCGCGGAGGTCCTCGTCGCGGAACACCCGGGCGATCTGGTAGTACTGGTCCATCCCGCCGACCATCAGGAGCTGCTTGAAGAGCTGGGGCGCCTGCGGCAGCGCGTAGAACGCGTGCGGATGCACGCGGCTCGGCACGACGAAGTCACGCGCGCCTTCCGGCGAACTGCTGGTCAGGAGCGGCGTTTCCACCTCCGTGAATCCGCGTTTGTCGTGGAAGTCGCGGATCGCCTTGATGATCCGGTGCCGGAGCCGGACACGGTCACCCACGTCCTTCCGGAGGTCCAGGTATCGGTGCTTCAACCGTAACTCTTCGCCGACCTCTTCCTGCGAATCGATCTCGAACGGCGGCGTCTGCGACTCGGCCAGGACGGTCACCTCCTCCACGGCCACCTCCACGTCGCCGGTCGCGAGGTCCTTGTTGACGGTCTCCTTCGAACGCTTCCGTACCGCGCCGGTCACCTGCAGGACCCATTCCGGCCGGACGCGGTCGGCCGCCTTGAACGCCGCTTCCTGCTCCGGGTGCAGGACCAGCTGGGTCAGGCCGTAGCGATCGCGCAGGTCGATGAAAATCAGCCCGCCGTGGTCCCGGCGCCGATGTACCCAACCGGCCAGCGTGACGGTCTTGCCGGCATGCTTCGGCCGGAGTTCTCCGAGCGTGTGTGTTCGCAGCATACGCCCAGTGTACCAACAAGCCGTACGGATGCGGCAGGGCGTGCGTCGCCGACTCAAAGGTCACTTCGGCGGCGCCGGGATCGGATTCGCCCGGAGCGCTTCCGCCACGGCGTAGAGATTCGCGGCGGCCGTCTTGCCGGTCGACTCCGACCAGTCGTGTCCCTGCTCCGTCTCGGTATAGTTCTGGCCGCCGCCCGGTCCGATGTTCCAGTACGTCCAGGACTGGCCCGGCACCGTGAAGCCGATCTCGATCAGCGCCGCCTCTACCTCGGCAACCACCCAGTGCGCGCCGTCCGACGTGCCGGTCACCACGATCCCGGCGACCTTGTTGTACGCGGGCGGGTGACCCGCGTCGTCCGTCTCGAAGATCATCGCGTCTAGCCGCTCCAGCACCCGCTTGGCCATGCTGGACTGCTGCCCGAGCCAGGTCGGCGTGGCGATCACCAGGATATCCGCCGCCAGGACTTGCTTGCGGATGGATGGCCACTCGTCGCCGGCACCCTCATCGTTGCTCACCCCCGGGTGGACGTCGTAATCCACGACGCGGACCAGCTCGGTTTCCGCACCCTTTTCCTGGAGCTCCCGCTCCACGACCCTGGCTAATTCCTCCGTGTTCGATGTCTCAGGTGATGGTTTGAGCGTGCAGCCGAGAACGAGCGCCTTGATCGGTCTTGTCATGGAAACATGATGCGCGCATGCGCCCGGCGCCGCATTGGAGAGGTACACAAAGACCGGAACGGGTCAGGAAACGGTTTCCTTGAGCCGTTTCTTGACTTGCTCTTTCAGCTTGCCCGGGCGCGAGGACCCCGCGCCGATACCGCGCAGGACCGCTTCGAAGTCCCGCAACCCGTACCGTTCCACCTGCCGGCGGATGTCCTCGGGAGTCAGGAGGGCCAGCGGATCATCGACCCGGATTCCCTTTTTCCGTAATTCCTTGTCGTCACGGAGGAGCTCGAACACGATCTGCCTGCCGCGCTCCCCGAATCCTTCGGGGTCCGCTTCCTTGATCGCCCGCCGGATCCGCGACCGGGACCGCCGGGTGCTCACCTTGTCCAGCCAGCTCTCCCGCCAGGTCTCGCGCTTGTTCCGCTGTGAGCCGTAATCCACCCGGACCCGGTCGCCGTACGAAAGCCGGTCCTCGAAGCCGGCGCGCGTGCCGTTGATTTCGACACCCCGCGTCCGGAGCGCCCGCCGGCTATGGATCTCGAACGCGAAGTCGAGCGCGGTCGCGCCATGCGGCAGGTCGAAGAGGTTTCCGTCGGGAGCGAAGACCAGTAGCCTCGGGGCCAGCCCTGAAAGGTCGCCGTCCGGCCGGTGCCTGATCTCCGCCGCGGCCAGGTCGCGCCAGCGGTACATCCGGTTCGGACGTCGATCCCCATCCTTGCGGAACGTACCCGGTGTCAGCTTGGTGGCCGCTTCATAGAACATATGCGAAGCGTTGGGGTCCGATTCAGCGTGTTCGTGCATGGCCGAGGTCCGGATCTGTACTTCGAGTTGCGGGTACCCGGCCGGCGCCTCGCGCGCGGAACGATCCTCTAACGTCAGATGAAGGCTGCGGTACCCGTTCGGCTTGGGGTTGGCGATGTAATCCTTGAACCGCCCGAGGTCGGGATCGAACGCCTCGTTGATCGCGCTCATGGCGCTGTAGCAGTGTGCGATCGCCGCTTCCTCGTCCAAACCGGAATCGATTACCGCGCGAACACCGATGAAGTCAGTGATCCGGTAGTCGGTACGGCCGTCTTTCGCGCACTTCCGCCAGATGCTGTAGTACCGCTTGCGGCGAGCTTCGACGCTGAGATGGCCGGACAACCCAGGAAGCTCCTTCTCCACCTCTTCCCGGATTTCCCGGCGATACTTTCCGGCGGCGGCGTCCAACGCTCTCCGCTCCCCGAGCGCGACGTAGGTATCGATGATCTCTTGTCGCTCTTTTGGAAAGAGCACTTCGAACGCCCTTTCTTCCAGCGCTTCCTTCTGCCGTTGCGAACCGATGATCTCGGCGGCCGGAGCCCAGATCCAGAAGGCCTGCCGGGCCAAAATCCTCGGTCCGCTCGGATGGCTCGGCAAGCCTGGCATGGGCAAGTTCCAGGAACGCCTCCAGATTCGAGCGATTCCCCGCGGCCTCCAACAGTAACTTGATGTGATTCTCGATGGTCCGGTTGTGCGTGTGCTTCTGGACCTCGATGTTGTTCTCCGGCACCAGGGCCTTCACATGACCCATGACCTCGAGCCTTCCCGCCAGGTCCTCGGCCGGTGGCAAGTCCTGCCAATCCACCCCTGCATACGCCGGTCGGTCGCTCTCCAGCGCCGCGAGGATCCGCTGCCACCCTCCGGCATCCACCGACTCGACGGCGCGAGCCGTCTCCGGCTCAAGCCGGACAGTACCGAATGGCGGCTCGCCCCGACCGTCCTTTTCGGGAACAGGATCCAGGGCGGGTTCGGGTCGGTCGCTCATGACTGCGTGGTATTACAGTTCGGCAAAGGCCGTCCTGGCATCCAGCCCAGCCTGCCGCGAACGTTCCTCGAGGATCGGCCGCAGCCTTTCCTCGGCCTCGGCAATGACCCGCCGCGCGTACTTGATCGAGACGCCAAGCTCTCGGGCGGTGTCGCGAATCCCTTTCGGCTCTTCTTCGCCAAGGCCATACCGTAGCTGCAGCGCCCGGACCAGACGCTCGTCCTCGGATTGTTCCAGGTCCTTGATCGATTCCCCCAGCGCCGACATCAGACGTCGTCTGGTATCCTCGTCTGTGACTATTTCCTCGGGAGCACCGCTCTGCTTGTCCACTTGAAGTTCCCCGAGCGTCGTATCACCGTCACCGCCTTTTACCGGACTGTCGAGCGATACCGCCGGCTCGTCTATGTCGCGGAGTGCGTCGACTTCCGCCGGTTCCCTCCCGAGTTCCGCGGCGACTTCTTCAGCGGTCGGCTCGCGGTTCAGGAGGGACGTCAACCGGTTCTCTGCGCGGCGCATCTTGGCGATCTCCTGTCCGATGTGGATCGGAACACGCGCCGTCCGACCCTCGTTGTAGAGCCCGCGCGACATGCTCTGACGGATCCACCAGGTCGCGTAAGTCGAGAACTTATACCCGCGCCGCCAATCGAACTTTTCCGCGGCCCTGATCAGTCCCATGCTGCCGTGCTGAATCAGGTCGAGCTTATGAAGACCGTGACCCTCATAGCGCTTCGTGAGCGAGACCACTAGCCGGAGGTTCGAATTGATCAAGTGCTGCTTCGCCTCCAGGTCACCCCGTTCGATCCGTTTGGCCAGGTCCACCTCTTGTTCAGCCGTCAGCAGAGGATGCTTCTGGATGTCACGGAAATACAGGTCGAGTCCGTCTTCCGGCATGACATCGGCAACGGCCGTTTCGGCGGAAGCAGCTTCCGTGGAAACTGCTTCCGCGGGAACCACTTCCGCGTCTGATATTTCGTACTGTAGCGCTGTTTCTGCCATAAAAAAGTGGGTTTGGCAGTGTAGTATAACACGCCACTACGTAAGAGACGGGTACCGAAAAACTCCCACGATAGATAAAGGCCGGCAAATTCTGGGGAATCTGCCGGCCTGAGCCGTACGATGGCCGAAGCCTTACGGGTCGCTCACAAGTTACCGAGGTGCCCGCCGATCTCGTAGGCGATGAGAATCGCCGCGATACCGACGAGCGTGCTGCCCACGGTCCGAAGACCGCTGACATTCTCCGGCAGGTTGTAGATCCAGAACAGCACCGCCCAGATGCTCAGGATGAACCAAGCGTAGAAGAATCCGGCGTCGTCACCGAGCTTCACGCCGACGTACCGGAGCACCACGCTGACCGTGAGCACCAGGGTGATCCAGAAGAACGTTCCGGGCCTGCGCGCCGGAGGGTAATCCGCCGCCTCCATACTTCTCCTCTCATGTGATGTCTGATGGGAAAGAACGACTAGTCAGTTTAGTGCACGACCGACCAATGGACAACCGAAGCGTACGGTACCATGGGCAGGTGAAACGGGACGCGAAAGTAGTGGTGATCGGCGGCGGGACGGGCACGTTCGCCACGCTTTCCGCGCTCAAGGGCCGTGTCGGCCATCTCAGCGGGATCGTGAACATGGTGGACGACGGCGGCTCCACCGGCGTGCTGCGCGACGAACTCGGCGTCCTTCCGCCCGGCGACGTCCGGCAGTGCCTGGTCGCCCTGGCCAGCGATACCAGCCACATGCGGAAGCTGATGAATTACCGGTTCACCGACGGCACGTTCCAAGGCCATCCGTTCGGGAACCTGTTCCTGTCCGTCCTGGAGAAGACCACCGGAGGCTTCGCCGACGCGGTCAAGACGGCCGGCGAGATCCTGGCGATCGAGGGCGAGGTCATCCCGGTCACTACGGATGACATCCGCCTCTGCCGGCGGCAGCCGGACGGGACGGTCATCAAGGGCGAGGGTACGATCCAGGACTCGTTCTTCGAGCACGGCGAGAACGCGGATATCTACCTCGAACCGCGAGCGGTACTCAACGAGGAGGCTGCCCGGGCGATCAAGGAAGCAGACCTGGTCGTCTTCGGCCCCGGCAACTTCTACTGCTCCCTGGTACCGAACCTCCTGGTCGAAGGCATGCCCGAGGCGCTCGGGGCGGCGGCCGGCAGACGCGTATTCATCTGCAACCTGGTCAACAAGCCGCACCAGACCGCGGGATTCAAGGTGCATGACTACGTCGAGCGGCTCGAGCGGCACGCCAAGCCGGGCCTGTTCGACTACGTCCTGTACGATTCCAGCCGCCCGAGCGAGGAACTGCTGGCCCGTTACCAGGAGGCCGGGGAGGAGTGGGTCGAGCACGATCCGGCCGCGTTCGAGGGTAAGCCGTACCGCGCGATCGGCACGGATCTCCTCTCCACCGCCCCGCCCGAGCGGCGCGGCAGCGGCCCCAAGCAGGCCGCGGTCACCCGTAACCTGATCCGGCATGATCCGGAAAAGCTGGCGGCGGTGATCCTGCGCGAGCTGCTCCCAGGCCCCGGGGCTTGACAGGAGCCGAAAAAAAGCCCATAATCAACGATTGTTCTGATGGATAGGAGCTGTAGTTACATTCTCGCTGTTCAGCCGAACAGCGATATCTACTACCACAAAGGATCCTATGTCCCATCAATCATCCCGTTCACCGCGGCGTAATCGCCGCACATTCAATTCGAATAAGCCCGGCCGGCCGAACCGGTCCGGCAATTTCCGGCGCGGCGGTTCTCCGTCACGCGGCGGAGGCGGCCGCGGCCGCGCCAAGGCGCAGATCGACCCACGACGGTTCGTAAACGCCGCCACGATCCCGGCCGAGATCGTGCCCTACGACCCCCACCACTCGTTCGACGATTTCCCCTTCGAGCCGAAACTGAAGGAAGCGATCCGGGCCAAGGGCTTCGAACATCCGACCGCGATCCAGGACCAGGCCATTCCCCACGTGCTGGCCGGCAAGGACCTGGTCGGCCTCGCCAACACCGGCACCGGCAAGACGGCGGGCTTCGTGCTGCCGATCATCCACCGGCTGGCCACCAAGCAATCCAAGATGGCCTTGATCGTGGCGCCGACCCGCGAGCTCGCCAAGCAGATCAACGACGAGTTCCTCGACTTCGGCAAGCGGTTCGGCTATTCCAGCGCGGTGTGCGTGGGCGGCATGCGCGAGCAGCCGCAGATCTCCGCGCTCTACCGGAAACCACAGGTGGTGATCGGTACGCCGGGCCGTCTCAAGGACTTCGTGAACCAGAAGCACCTGCGGCTCGACCAGTGCGATACCTTCGTGCTCGACGAAGCCGACCGCATGCTCGACATGGGCTTCGTCCACGACATGAAGTTCCTGATGCAGCACCTCCCCACCCACCGGCAATCGCTCTGTTTCTCCGCGACGATCACGCCGGAAGTCGAGCGGATCATCGCCGAGCTGCTCCGCGACCCGGTGACCGTCTCGGTCCGTTCGACCGTCACCAGCGAGCATATCGAACAGGAAGTGATCCATGCCGACAGCAGGGAAGAGAAGCTCGACCATCTGGTGCAGATGCTCTCGAAGCCCGACTTCGGACGGGTGCTGGTATTCGGCGAGACGAAGTTCGGCGTGAAGCGCCTGGCGGAGAAGCTGAACAAGGCCGGCATCGAGGCTGCCGAGATCCATGGCAACCGCAACCAGAGCCAGCGCCAGCGGGCCCTCGATTCGTTCAAGCGCGGACGGGTGCGGGTCCTGGTCGCTACCGACGTGGCGGCGCGCGGCATCGACGTCGACGACGTCAGCCACGTGATCAATTACGACACGCCGGGCTCATACGAGGACTACGTCCACCGGATCGGCCGTACCGGCCGGGCCGGCAAGGGCGGTTCCGCGATCACGTTCGTGCCTCGGTCAGTCGCGCGATAGCGCGTCCAAGGCTTTGGCGAGGTTGACCCCTTTCCCAAGCACGCCGCTCCACAAATCGCCCTTCCGTTCCAAGCGTTTCCCGATCGTCCCGACCGTGAAGCGTTTCGGGTCGAGGCCCTTCCGCACCTCGGACCATTCCAGCGGCGTCGAGACGGTCGCACCCGGCACCGGACGCAGGCAGTACGCCGCCGCCATGGTCTGGCCTTTCCGGTTCTGCAGGAAGTCCAGGTAGACCTTGCGTTTCCGCTTTTCGGGTTTCCGCTCCAGGCTGGTGATGTCCGGTAGCCGTTCGTGCACGAAGTGCATCAGGAGTTCCGCGAATTGCTTGGATTGCTCGTAGTCGTATCGGGCACCCAGCGGCAGGCAGATGTGCATGCCGCTCTTGCCGGACGTCTTCGGATAACTCGGCAGGCCGAGTTCCTCGAATACCTTCCGGACGGCCTGCGCGACGTGCACCACCGTATCGAAGCCGCACGTCTTGGCATCCAGATCGATCAACAGGTAGTCCGGCCGTTCAAGCTTGTTTGCCCGCGAATGCCACGGGTTCAGCTCGATGCAGCCGAGGTTCGCCAGATACGCCAACGTCGCCTCATCCTGGCAGAGCAGCCAGGTCAGGTGCTTCTTGTTCGATTCGGAAAAGATCTTCTTCGTCTTCACCCACCCCGGCGGCTGGTCGCCCACGTCCTTCTGGTAGAAGCTCGAACCCTCGATGCCGTTCGGATGGCGGTGCAGCGATTGCGGCCGGTCCCGCAGGTACGGCAAGATCAGCGAAGAGACGTCGCGGTAGTAGGCGATCACGTCACCCTTGGTGATCCGCTCCTCCGGCCAAAAGACCTTGCCGAGATGCGTCAATTTCACGCGGTGACCGGAGATGCTCTCGACCTTCTCGTCCGCTGCCTTCGATGCGGATCCTCCAGCCGATCCATCGTCTTCCAGCACGGCCTCCGCCGGTTGTCCCGACTCCCGCCGCACCTCCTTCGCCGGCTTATCCTCCCGGAACCCGACGAAGACCGGCTGGCGCATACGCCCGTCTCCCGTCCATTCGCTGAACGCGATCTCACAGACCAGCTTCGGCTGCACCCAGGTGACCGGTGCGTTGGTCTTGGGTTCGTCCGCGAACGGCGAGGTCTTCCGCCGCAGGCGGTGCAGGCGCCGGTAGGTCTCATCGAGCATCCGTTGGCCGAAACCCGTGCCGGTATGGCCGACGTAGCGGAACTTCCCGTCCTCATAGACACCAAGCACCAGGGCCCCGAATCCTTTGCGGCTGCCTCGCGGCGCGGTGAACCCACCGATCACCGCTTCCTGCCGGTGCCCCGTCTTCACTTTCAACCAGGCATCGCTGCGGCAGCCCGGCTGGTATGGACTCGCGCCGTCCTTGGCGATGATCCCCTCGAGTCCCTGCTCTTCGGCGGCCCGGAAGAAACCGCACCCGTCCCGATCGACGTGTTCGCTGAGCCGGACCCGTTCTCCGCCCTGCACGAATGCGGCCAGGACCTCTTTCCGCCGGGTAAGCGGCAGTCCCGTCAGGTCGCGGCCATCCAAGTGCAGGATGTCGAAAACGTAGTAGACGAGGCTTCCCCGCCCGGTAGTGTGGTACTGCTGGAGCCGCTGGAAGTCGGACTTGCCCGTCTCATCGACCGCGACGATCTCGCCATCCAGCACGGCATCGCGACCGAGCGAGGCCAGTTCCTCGACCACCGGCCCGTACCGGTCACTGAAATCGATGCCGTTCCGTGAGTAGAGGCGGACCGCGCCCTTCCGGACCTCTCCGATCGCCCGGTACCCGTCCCACTTGATCTCGTAGAGCCAGCCGGAACGGTTGAACGGTTCCTTCACCAGCGTGGCCAACATCGGCTTCACGTCCCTCGGCATCGCGCCTTTCGGGGCAGCCGGCGGCGCGGACACGGATGCTCGGCGACGCTTCGAAGCACTACCTTTCTTACGTCCCGGCTTCGTACCGCCGGCAATCTCCTCCAGCGTCCGTCTCGTCTTCGCCGACGTGTCCCGCGCGGTCACGTCATCTTCCGTCGCGTGCTCGTCCTGTTTCTTGATCAACAGCCAGTTGTTCTCGCCGCGCCCTTTCATCTTGACGAGCGCGTAGGCTCCGCGCAGCTTCTTCCCGTGCAGCACGAACTTCAGGTCGCCTTTGTGCAACCCCGCTCGCAGCGTCTTCTCTGGATCGTCGCTCTCCTCGTACGGCACGTACGTCCCCTCGTCCCAGACCATTACCGCCCCGGCGCCGTAGTTACCTTCGGGAATCGTTCCTTCGAACGTCCGGTACTCGAACGGGTGGTCCTCGACCATCATCGCGAGGCGTTTGTCGGCGGGGTCCAGCGACGGCCCCTTCGGCACCGCCCAGCTCTTCAGCACGCCGCCCAGCTCCAACCGGAAGTCATAGTGCAGGCGCGTGGCCGCGTGCTTCTGCACGACGAATCGGAGCCGCTTGCCCGCACGGCGGGCGGATCCTTTCGGCTCGGGCGTCTTGCCGAAAGAACGTTTCTTCCGGTACGCCGTCAGCCCCATCAGGCCGCCGTCTTCTTGCGCCCGCGTTCGAGACTCTTCCGGAGCGTCGACATCAGGTCGGTCACGGCCGTCGGCTCAGGTTCCTTGCCTTTCGTCTCAACCTTCTTGCCCTTGGCTTTCTTCGCGATCACTCCCCGCAGCTCGCGCCGGTAGTCGTCCTTGAAGTCCCTCGGGTCGAAGTGCTCGGTCAGCTGGTCGATCAACGTAAGCGCCATGTCGAGCTCCCGTTTGTCGGCCTGCTTCGCGTCCGGCACGTCGAGACCGACGGGCTTTCGGATCTCGTCGCTGTACCGGAGCTGCTCCAACACGATCACGTTGCCGGTCGGCTTGATCACACCGAGATGCTCCTTGTTACGCAGCACGAACTCCGCCACACCGACCTTCTTCGAGCGGCGGAGCGCCTCGCGCAGCAGCGCGTACGGCTTGGCGGCACCCTTGTCCGGTTCCAAATAGTACGGCCGTTCCGCATAAATCAGGTCAATCTCTCCCTCGTCGGTGAACTCGGCGATGTTGATCGTCTTCGTCCGCTTCACGTTCGCCTTCTTGAACTCCTCGTCCGTAAGCACGATGAAGTCTCCTTTTTGGTATTCGTACCCCCGAACGATCTGGTCGAACGGGACCTCCTTGCCATCCGCCCGGGCCACCTTCAGGTAGCGTATCGGTGAAAGATCGCCTTTCCGGAGGTACCGGAACTTAAGGTCGCCGTCACCCGCGGCCGAATACATCCGCACTGGGATGTTCACTAGCCCGAAGCTGAGGGCGCCGGTCCACATCGCTCGCATGCCCACAGCATACAAGGATACGACCGCCTTGCTTTGGCAATAGTCACAATCGTGGCGCCGGCGTCACGGACCGGGGAGGAGCGGCGGAAGCGCTTTGTCCGTCTCGGAAACGACGGTGCCCAGGGGGTTGCTCTCCAGCGCCCGGCGTACCGATTCGCGGGACGGCCCCTGGAGCCTGGAGGTCGCCGGTCCTAATTGCCGCTGTCGGTGCCGGTGACTGGCGGCGGCGCGGGCCTCCACTTTCTCAAGGGATTCCTCGGGTGCGCCCCGGGACCGCAGGCCGGCCAGTTCCGCCTGGACGTTCCGATCGGATCGGAGGACTCGCTCGGCGGCTTCCGCGATCAGGTCGACCGAGGCCTGCTGCTGCAACAACCGCTCCAGCTCGGCTATCTTCGTATCGGTGTTATCCAGGTACTCCTGGGCGCGCTTGGTACCGCTCGGCACCGTCGCGATCCGCAGCTCTACGAACGCCTGCTTCAACCCGTAGGTCAGGTCCCCGGGGACGCTCCGTGCGGCATCCGCGGCGACCGCGGCGAAACCGACCAGAAGCATCGCGGCGATGCCGGCGGCGTATGCCTTCCTGCGGGTCATCCGGATCATGTGCCGACAGCCTCGGATTCCACGGGCGCCGGTTCGGTCGCCTGTTTGAACGTCAGCCGGACGGTCGTGCCCGCCTCGGGCGTGGAGGATATCGTGAGCATCCCGCCCTGGCGTTCGACCAGTTCCTTGGTGATCGCCAGGCCGAGGCCGCTGCCGCCGGCCGCGATGGAAAGCTCGTTCTCCTCCCGATAGAACTTCTCGAAGACCCGTTTGAGGTTCTCCGGCTTGATACCGATCCCCGTATCACGGATTTCGATCACGACCTGTCTTTCGGTGAGCAGGGTCATCAGGGATACCTTGCCCCCCGATGGCGTGTACTTCAGCGCGTTATCGAGCAGATTCACGATGACCTGGGCGAAGCGGTCGCGGTCGACCCAGATCCGTACGCCATCCGGCACCTGGTCCTCGAAACGCAGGTCGACCTCCTTGCGCTCGAACATGGTCCGGAGCGTCTCCAACTCCCCGCGGATCACCGATGCCGGCTCCACGGGAGCCAGGTCGAATGCCAGCTTGTTGTGGTCCAGGCGCGTAATCTGCAGCAGGTCCTCCACCAGCCGGCCGAGTCGCTGGGCCGCGCTGAAGGCGCGCTCCGTGAAGCGCGCCGTATCGCCCTGATCGCTGCGGGCCATCGAGAGGTAGCCCATCAGGGCGGTGAGCGGCGTGCGGAGCTCGTGCGACGCGGTCGAGACGAACTGCTGCTGCCGCTGCTGGAGCGCCCACCGATCACTGATGTCCCGGAAGATCGCCACGGCGCCCCTGACCCGGCCGTTGTGCACGATCGGCGCGGCGCTGGTCTCCATGCGGAACCGGCTGCCGTCGCGCCGGACCAACAGGTACCGGTCGGAGCGCACGGTGTTGCCGCTGCTCAGGGCACGGCCGACCGGACGCCTTGAGAACGGCAGCGGCTTTCCGTCCTCCGTGTACGCGGAATAGACCTGGGAGACATGCCGGCCGATGGCCTCTTCCTTGCGCCAGCCAAGCATCTGCTCGAACGCCTGGTTGACCATCACGATCGTCCCGTCGCGCTCGACGACCACCAGCCCGTCGCTGACCGCTTCGAGAAACGCTTCGGTACGGGCTTTGGAACGGGTCAGGCGCCGCTTCTCCTGGCGAAGCTCCTTGAGATTCTCGAAGAGCCGGGCCGTCTTTTCCTGGACCTGTGCTTCCAGACCGTGTTGGGCCCGCTCCAACTGCTCGGCCATCACGTTGAACGTCTCGGACAACTCACCGATTTCGTCGGAGGAGTGCACCCGGGCACGGCTTCGCAGGTTACCGCGGCTGAAGGACCGCACCGCCCGGGTCAGTCCGCGGACGGGATGGGTGATCACCCGCCCGAAGAACGAGGCCAGCAGCAGGACCAGTATCGACGCCGTGACACCGAGGACCAGGAAGATGTTCCGGATCACGCCGACCGGGGCGAACGCCTCGGCCCGGTCGATCTTCGCGACCAGTCCCCAGCCCGGAGCGAATTGCCGCGTCACGGCCAGTACCGTGTTGCCGCGATAATCGGCGGCGGAGGGAAAGACCGCCTCGCCCGTATTCAGCGCTTGGGCGCCGAGTTCGGTTCCCTGATTGCCGGCGGTGAAACGCAGCGACGTGACCGCGGCTGTAGTATTACCGTCCCGACGGACCACGAACGTCTCCCCGGTCGCACCGAAAGCCGGCGGCTCAGCCTCGCGAATCGCCCCGGCACCGCCCGTTTCAAGCAGCTCCCCGTACCGTTGCTCCTCGATGTCCGCGATGGTGTGGAGGTTCTGGATCGTCTGGGTCTCCAACGAATGCCGGACGACCAGGTACATCACGCTCCCGGCCAACGCCATGGAGACCAGCGCCACCACAAGCGCCAAACCGACCACCTTGCGAGTGATTGTAAGTTTCAGCTTTCCTAACACGCTTTATTGAAAGAGTATCTACGTTACCGTTACCCTATGCTGCCGCATGTCCGCCGGGAATGGAGGAAATTACAAACCTACGCGGATTTTCTTGAAGATATCCACAGCGGTCCGGGGATGGCGGCTACAGGGTCCGCACCCGATGGCCGAGCGCTGTGATCATGGCGGTTTTCGGCCGGGCTTTCCAGCCCGCCTGGCGCAGCTCGTCAAGCCGCCCGATCAGGGCCCGGAACGCCGGGGCGGCGTGATCCCTGCCCTCCTCGACCGGCTCTTCGAAAAAGCCCCCGCAGGTGACGGAGGCATATTCGGGAGAGTCCACGGTGACGCGCAAGCCGGGGTGGCTGTCGAATACCGCCATCTCCCTTCCTTCACCGTCCACATGGGCGACCACGCTTGCCTCGCACGACCCGCCGAAGCAGGCGATTTCCACGTCCACGTCCGGCAGCACGTCTTCCAGCACACCGCTACCGTGCGTGCATGGAGGAAGCAACGCCCTGATCTCGCTTCTGAGCGTATCCTCGATCAATTCCTCATCCAACGGCTCCGTATCCCCCGCACCGCGGGTGGCTGCTTCAAGTCCGATAGCTTCCGCCGGTATGTTTTTCATGTCGCAGGAGGCTTACTTGCTGACAGCGTACACCCATATGCCGATATGCGCGACACTTCAGGAATCCTTCCCCAAGGACCGGCCCTGACGATATACGCATTCGGAATACCGACGAAACCCCGGCCGGTCGCACGGCAAAGTCAGTGCATTTGCCTAATGCATGCGGTGGGTCCGTTTCCTATGCTGTGGACACGTAAGGACGAAAGGAGGCCGAATGCAAGCGACGGAGTTCGTACGGAAGATACGCGAACGGACGGGCGTATCGGAAGAAGAAGCGCCGCGGATGATCGCCGCGTTCCTGCGGACACTCGGTGAACGGGTCACGACCGACGAGGCCAAGGACCTGCGCGCGCAGCTGGCACCCGAGCTGGCGAAGATGCTGGAGAAGGAATCCGGTGAGGAGGTGAAGAAGTACACCGCCGACGAATTCGTGAAGGTGTTCGCGCTCAGGCACGATCACGGACGGGCGGAATCGTCCGGCCACGCCAAGATCATCTGGGACACACTGAGCGAAGCCGTCTCCAGCGGCGAGATGGATGACATCCGCTCCCAATTGCCGGATGACTACACGCGGTTATTCGGCCCGGCCAGGCAGCAGGCGTAGTCCTTTCGTCTCCAAGCGGTGACCGGCGCTAGGACCGATCCGTCAGCTGACGGCGGGCATGCCGGTGGATCAACAGGCTCCCGAGGACCACGCTGGCGATGCCGAGCGCCACGAAGACCGTGTTCCAGGGCGAGGGGGTGGAGCTTTCTTCGGCAGCCGCGATGATCGCGTCCGCAGGCTCCTCTTCAGTAGCCTCCGATGCTTTCTGCTCGGCGACCGGCCACTGCTTCTTCGGCGCCGGTTTTACTTCCTGGGAGAATCGGGTCTGGGCCTGGGGTTGCGTAGGAGCATAGCCTGAATCAGCCGACTGCGTTGTGCTGGCCTTGCCTCCCACCGGCTCGTCTTCAGGAACCTGGTCGCAAGACATGTAATAGACATGTCCATCTCGTTCACACTTCTCTACGAGCTGCTGCTTCTCTCCAGTGCCGGCTTTCTGTGCCTGCGCGTTCCCCACCCCAACGACTCCTGCAAACAGGAACGCAAAAACGACGGCGAAGATTTTGAGGTGGTTTCTCATCTGTCCGCTTTCCGCCCGGGAATACCCCTGAGCACCGGCACTATAGGCGCAGAAAACGCGTCTGTCAAGGTCATTATCGCCACTATGCCACCTGCCGGTCCCGTTCGGAATCGGTGAGGAACGCCGGGGATGCATCCCATCCGTCCGGTGCCGGGGCTCGGGATGCTTCCCGTTCCGCCCGTCGGTCGTGCGCCCCGCCTGCGTGCGCAGAGCGAAGCGATCCGGCCAGCATCTCTTCGAGCAACTGTAGTCCCCGCTTCTCCATCATCTGGGCCCTCCCGTGCGTCACGCCCAGTCTTTGGCCGATCCGGTCGTACGACTCGGGTTTTTTCCCTTCGAACAGGTAGCGGCCCCGGATGATGGCCGCCTCCCCGGGGTGGTACCGTTCCAGCTTCCTGAGCCCTTCCGCCAGGAGTCCCCGCTCTTCCGCCGCCGCGGCTTCTTCCGCAGGCTCGGGAGCGGAATCAGGAAGCAGGCCTCCAAGCGTATTGCCGTCCTCGCCTTCCTTGTTGCCGACCGGACGATCCAATGACGCCGTGGTCCGGCTGGCATCGCGCCACCCTGCCACGTCGGCCGCTTCCACGCCCATCTTCTCGGCGATTTCCGTAACGGTCGGTTCCCGTCCCAGCGTCGCCATCAGGGCGGATTCCGCCCCTTTCATCTTGTTGACCTCTTCGTAGATGTGAACGGGCAGCCGGATGCTCCGTCCCTTGTCCGCGACTCCCCGACGTACCGCCTGGCGAATCCACCAGCTTGCATACGTCGAGAACTTGAATCCCCGTCGATGATCGAACTTTTCGACGGCCCGGATCAGACCGATGTTCCCTTCCTGGATCAGGTCGAGCAGCGGCAGGTCGGAGTGCCGGTACGTCTTCGCGATCGAGACGACGAGACGGAGGTTGGATTCGACCATCCGGTCCTTCGCCTCCATGTCGCCACGGCCGATCCGCTGAGCCAGACTGCGCTCTTCCGAAGCGGTCAGGAGCGGATACTGGGAGATACCGTCCAGGTACGCCTGCAAGGAGTCTACGGAAGAAACCGTCCATGCTTCCGACATCACCTGTTCGGCGGGCGACTGATCCTGCCCCGAAACCGTCCCGTCCCCGACCAGCTCCTCTGACTCCAGGGCAGCTTCGGGCTCCAGGGCCATCTCGATGTCGGGTGCTTCCTTCATCATCACCAACGTATCATCACACGCCTCAGTCTACGGGCACGGCTTTCACCACGAACCGGTCCTGGTCGAGCCAACCGGTGCAGGTGTAGATCGTCAGCGTCTCGGTGTCGGTCGGTGCGAGAAGATCGGTACGGTCCCGTCCCACCGTCTCGTGCGAGACGATCCGGTAGCGGCGTTCGGAGCCGCTCTCCAGTCGGAGCGTGACCCGCTCACGGCCGGTCACTTTGGGGAGCGGACCGAAGATCTCCGCCTTGTTGTGCCCGTAGATGATGACGTTCCCCGGCTCGCCCGGTTTCGCGGATTGGACTAAGTACGTGCCGGCGGTGTCGGATACCGACCAGCGACCGTTCCCATACGAGCCGGGTTCGAGCGGTTCGTCGAGAATGCCGGCGATCGTCAGGCGGACGGGCGCGGATGGGCCAGGCTCCGGCGTGGCGACCGCCTCCAGCGCGACGGCGGGACGGATCGAACGGTCGTAGTGATAGTAGTTGAGGCCGGAATAGACGAGCAGGGCCGCGCCAGCAAGCAGAAGTGCGGCGGTCAGCGCGAGCCATACCCGGCGAAAGCGGCGTGGCGCAGTCTTCCGAACCGGTCGCGAAGAACGCGAAGCAGGTCGCTTCGCGTTCGTTCGTTTCCTCGGGGCCGCCATGAGGATTACGCCTGCTGCCAGCGGCGGAAGGTGTAGAGGCCGGCGAGCATCAGCAGGAGGCCCGGGAAGGCGGCCTGCATCGCACCGGTGTCAGCGAAGGAGATTGGCGCTACGCCACCCTTTCCACCGCTGGAACCCGCGGCCCCGGCAATGGATGGATCATCAGGGTCGCTAAGTCCACCCGCACCCGGATCATCGGAGGGGTCCAGGGAGCCCAGCGGATCGATCGTCGGGTCCGGGGTGGGAGTGGATTCCGGATCAGGTGAACCCTCAGGCTCGACGGTCGGTTCGGTCGAAGGGGTCGGAGTCGGGGTGGGAGTAGGCTCCGGGTCGGGTGAGCCTTCAGGATCCACGGTAGGTTCAGTCGAAGGGGTTGGGGTTGGTGTGGGTTCAGGTGAGGCTTGGACGTCCGGTGTGGCGGTAGGTGTTGGGGTTGCAGTGGGCGTAGGGCTTCCCTGCGTGCCCACTACCGTCAGGCAGTAATGAATATGGCTCAAATCTCTAGGTTCACCTGCGTCTCCTCCCTCAGTTTTCAAAGGAGTCGTGCCGAGGCCATCAACATAGTCATGTTCAATGAAGTCACCGCCGGCATACAACTCTACGGTTCCGGTTATGCCAGGTTCTACGTTCCAAATGACTACACCGGCAGGATCCTCAACGAATGAGATCGTTGTGCTATTAATCACTATGTCGCCATCACCGCTTTCGGAAACTTTGGCACACCCCTCCCGACTC
This sequence comes from uncultured Candidatus Saccharibacteria bacterium, assembly GCA_964476895.1. GTDB lineage: Bacteria > Patescibacteriota > SICC01 > SICC01 > SICC01 > JALYJZ01. Next base: position 66,713 of record CAYZCS010000001.1, read on the forward strand.
TCATCGTGGGCCAGCGCCGCCGGCATGCCGGACAGAACGAGTCCGAACGCTACTGCAAGGGTGAAATATAATCGCCACATACGAAATCTCCGATACATATAAAGAAAACCGCGGATATGTCCGACGGTTTCCTAAAAATTACGTTAACTAGCCGTAACTCTACGTCCCTGCAGGCGCGTCGTCAATGGTAGACCGTCACAAAGAATCGGGCATGCTCTTAGAAGATTGCCAGTCCAAACTGGACATACTGCTGAACACTACCTCAAGGGATGTGTGAAGCGAAGTAGGAACAATCTGGCTAGTCGGAGTGGTGACGGGGCGGGCAGCCGGTGCGTATCCATGCTCGGCTGCCCGCCACGTCGGTCTTTCAGCGTCCGGGAACGCCCTTGATACCACCGGTTCCTTGACGATGCGTGGCCCATCCTCGGCCCAGCCCATCGTCCATCCCGTCCGCCTGCTCGTCCAGCATGTCCATGGCCACGTTGCCTACGATCGTGAAGGGAACGAAGACCATGGTGACTAGGGTGGGTCGCCGGAACATCTGCCGCATCCGCAGTCGCGCCACGGCCTTGCGACCGCCTGCCTCCTGGGCGGCGACCGTTGCAGAGCGCCGCGCAGCCTTCCGGTCCGCGGAGCCGAACAGTCGGACGAGCAACTGCGCCGACAAGTTGAGCGACAGCGTGACCGCGAAGCAGAACTGCACGCTGCTTATGATCCTGCGAGTGACGGAATCCTCCATCAATGCCTCCCTGTGGTCGTGTGGTGCCGGACCACAATGGCCGACTAACCAGATTGTGAATGCCGCGTGAGCGACTAGTAACCATACGACCGCGCGGGACGGTACGTCAACAAACGCTTGCAAAACGTGCCACCGCCCTGCTAGCCTTGAAAATTCAGCGTTGAGGTATATTCAAGACCTTTTCACTGAGATGACACCGTTCTTTCAACAGACAGGGAGGTAGACGTATGCCACCAGCAGGAATCATTGACCTCGATTTCGGGGTCATCGCGATCGGCTTCGATGAGCCGGAGCCGATCGTCCCGGCCAAGCCGAACCACTCGCCCGAGCACTACCGGAAGCAACTGGAGGAGTGCCGCGGCGGCGACCTCCGGCACTTCGAGTGCCTCTTGAGGGGCCTCGACAGCGGAGCGATATCGCTCGACGACCTCGGACTGACGTGGGCAGAGCTCAGCGAGTTCCGCACGACGGCACTGGTCCGGCCCGCCAAGCAGTACGTCGAGGAGTGCCGCGGCGGCGACCTCGGGCACTTCGACGACCTGCTCCGGTGGGTGAAAGGTAACGTGCTCTCCTTCGGGGAGATCTGCGTGACGATCGACGAGGTCAACGGATTCGTCCGGACGGCGAACTGCCGGAAGGGCAAGGAGATCCTCGAGGAGTGCCGCGGCGGCGACCTGGGGAACTTCAGCGCCCTGGTCATCGGCTACAGCGAGGACCGCTTCAGCCTCGAGGACATCGGCACGACCATGGACGAGCTGGAGCAGCTCTCCCGTACGGCGAACTACGAGGCGGCGAGTCAGATCGCCAAGGAGTGCCGTGCGGGTGACTTCGCCCGGTTGCCCATCCTCGAGTACATCATCTGCAGCGGCCTCTTCAGCGATGAGGAGATCACCCGGCTGGATCTTGACCTCGACGGTTGGCGTCGGTCGCATGAGCACGGAGGCGTCAGCCAGCCGATGACCTCGGCCTGACCGACTCCGCCACCTCCCTCTACAACGAAAGGACGACCAGCCCCCGATCGTGTTATCACAACACCCGGGGGCTGCCGTTTACCTGTGCGACTTTCTGCCCTCGCCGTGACCGGCGGGTAGGTTCGAGCGCTGACTCCGGGACTAGAACGAGCCGGTCAGGACGGCTTCTTCGGGCTGGTCGTCATCCTGAGTCTCCAGCGTGATGCTCACCTGGACGTACGCCGACGCGTCGCGGGTCTGGTCGAGTGTCATCACCCACCGTTCACCGACTTTATAGAGCCGGCCGGCCGCGAACTGCGAGAGCGGTTCGGGTTGGGTCAGGTATACCTCGTAGAAGGCGTCTCCCGGCGGGTCGGGGAGGTCGGCGGAAACGGCCAGGACGAAGCGATCCGGGTTCGCGATCCGGGCGGCCTCACCGCTGCCTTCCTGGCCCGGTTGCGGCGCCAGTATGGCGATCTGCTGACCGGGAGCCAGGGCCGTCGTAGCCGTCGGGGTCGGCGTACCGACCGTTACCGGCCCTTGGATCACCTCTTCTTCCACCCCGTCATCATTGCCGCCGGTGCCGAGCAGCGCGTACGCGCCGACCGCCGCGGCCGCGAGCACCACGATCCCGACGATCAGCATCACGATCAGGCGGACGTTCGAACCGCCGCCCGATGGCTCGAAGCCAGGGTCGGAAACCGGCGGAGGGCCGGGGTCGGGCGTGGGCTGGGGACCGGCACCTGGCGGTGTTCCCTGCGGATTCTGACCGGGCTGGTCTTGGTTTGGCGCCCCTTGTTGCATGGCCTTACCATACTACACGCCTGCTTGGGCGGCCAAGGGCATGGTTACGGCGTGATGGTCCGGCCGGCCCGTTACGCGACCCGTGCCCGGGCGTAGACGTTCGCGACCAGGAGTCCCCAGAGGATCGCCGCGCCGCTGAGCACCGGGACGAACGAGACGAGGAATCCGGCCAGCGCCGCGATCAGGCCGAACTCGACCTGCTGGCTCCGCGGCCGGAGCGAGGTGACCGGCTCCGGCAGCATGAAGAACGCGAAGAAGAACGGCAGGAGCAGCGGTACCGTCTGGACGCCGAGCGTGCTGGCCGAGAAGGTGCTCAGGGATAGCGAACCGTTCACCGCCAGGACCAACACCAGGTACGCGCCGAGGAATGTCAGGACCTGCGGGAACCTCTTCACCCTCCAGACGTTGAGCAGGCCGAAGAGGATCGTGATCCAGAGGTAGCTGTCCGGCCACCAACCGAGCGAATAACCGAAGGCGACGGCGGTCACCGCCACGCCGAACGCAGCCGGATTGAAGACGTGCTGCTTCCCGTGGAGCAGGAAATGCTTCGACCCGATCGCCAGCGCCACCGCCAGCGGCGGCACGTACAGCGCGACGTTCGCCGGCATCAGTACCGTGACGATCGCGGACGTGATCAGGGCCGACTCCCAGTTCGGTTTGCCGGTCTGGGCACGGTGAAGGAGATAGTCGAGCGTCAGGCCGAGCGGAATCACCAGCGCGGCGATCGTCAGCCGTTCGGGTGCCGGCGGCAGGAAGAGGATACCCCACACGACCAGCGTCACCATGTACGCCGCCATCGCGGTCCAGGGGCTGATCGCCTTGTACTTCCTCCAGTATGTCGCGAGCGTGCCAGCAGCCATGCACTCGTAGCCTACCCCGACCGCCGCTCCGCGCCAAATTGAAAACGCGCGGGACGAATCAGCTACCATGTAACCATGGCCGACGGGACGATCCTCGGAATCCGAAGGCAATGGCTCGTGCTCGGCATCGCCGTGCTCGGCTTGAACGCGTCGGTCACCGTGCTGGCGTTCTACCTGCCGGTCGTATTGTCCCGGCTGACCGAATCGCAGGCCGCCGTCGGGTTCGGCGTCGGGATCGAGGGGCTGGTCGCCCTGACGATACCGCTGATCATCGGCCGCGCCTCGGACCGCCGCGGCAAACGCGTGCCGTACATGCTGGCCGCGACACCGCTGATCATCGCCGGGCTGCTGGGCGTCGCGATACTCGATTCCTACTGGCCGCTGGTCGCGGCGGTCACCCTCTACTTCATCGGATACTACGCGTACTACACGGCGTACCAGTCACTGTACCCCGATCTGCTCCCCGCCAAGGAATACGGTCGCGCGTGGTCCGTGCTGAACGTCTTCCAGGGGATCGGCGTCGGGCTGGCGCTCGTCGGCGGCGGCGCCCTGCTGGTGGTGAGTGACAGCGCGCCGTTCCTCGGCGCCGCCGGGGTACTGCTGGTCACCACCGCCCTGGCCGCGCTGCTCATCCGTGAGCGACGTCCCGGACATCTCGGGATGAAGCGGCTCGGCACGCTCCGCACCCTGGCCTACCACCTGCGGACGGACGTCCACCTCCGGCTGTTCCTGCCCGCCCACTTCGGCTGGGAGTTCTCCCTGGCAGCGATCCGAGCCTTCGTGCTGCTGTACCTGCTCAAGGGCCTTGGCATCGGCGAGGCCGCGTTGGTCGGCATCCTCGGCGTCGTCCTCCTCGCCTATCTGGTCGCCGCCGTGACGTCCGGCAACATCATCGACCGCTTCGATCCCCGCCGCTATACCACCGGCGTGATCCTGCTCTTCACCGCCGCGATGTTCACGCTCGGCCTGACGACGGACGAGACCATCCTCCGCGCGATCCTGCCGTTCGGGGTCTTCTCCGGCGCCGCGGTCCTGATGCTGGCCTACCCGATCCTACTCCGGGTCACGCCGGCGGACCGGCACGGCGAGTACACCGGGTACTACCAGGCCAACCGCGGGCTGGCGTTGATCGCCGGCACCGTCGGTACCGGTTGGCTGATCGACCGGTTCGGCGGCACCTTCCCGGCGACCGACGGCTACCAGGTCCTCTGGCTCACCGCCGGGACCGTCGTGCTCCTGACCGTGCCGTTCTTCTGGCGGCTCACCCGGCGGTCGGCATGAGCTTCGTCCCGCCGGAATCGGTGACCCTCGGGCCGTTCACCGTCTACTTCTATTCCCTGTTCATCCTGCTCGGCCTCGGGCTCGGGTACCTCCTGGCGAAGCCGGAGGCCCGGCGGCTCCGGATCCCGCTCGAGGCGCTACGGATGTCGATCTTATACGGCCTGCTGCCCGGCATTGCCGGGGCACGGCTGTACCACGTGCTCGACCGGTTCGACTACTACGCCGCCCAGCCGGCGCAGGTCTTCGCGCTCTGGAACGGCGGGTTGGCGATCCTCGGCGGGTTGGCCGGCGGCCTGCTCGGCCTGTGGTGGTTCGCCAGGCGGCAGCGGATCCGCCTGCTCCGCCTGCTCGACGTCTGGGCACCGTCGGTCCTCTTGGCTCAAGCGATCGGACGCTTCGGCAACTGGACCAACCAGGAGGCGTTCGGGCCGCCGACGGACGCGCCGTGGGGCGTGTTGATCGAGCCGGCGCACCGACCGGCCGAGCACACGGCCGCCACGCACTTCCACCCCACCTTCTTCTACGAGGCCGGACTCAACCTGCTCGGCCTGGCGCTCCTGCTCGCGCTTCGGCCGCGGCTCCGGAGCAAACCCGGCACCGTGCTCGGGGCATACCTCGTAATCTACGCCGCCGGACGGTTCGCCGTAGAGTTCTACCGGTTCGACACCGCCCAGTTCGCCGGCCTCAACGTGGCGCAGGCTGCCGCGGTCGGGCTGGCCGTGGTTGGCATCTGGCTGCTGACGCGGCCGCGGGCTCAGTCATGATGATCTTCGTCGGCGTGGTCGTCATCGTGGCCGTGGTCACCATCGTGGCTGTCCTCATGACCATGCCCGTCGGAATCCAGCGCCGGGACGTCTGCACCTGATCCTTCCTCGACCCCTTCCACATGCCCGTGCGGCACCAGCAGTATCACCGCCCAGATCGTCACGATCCCGAGGGCGAACGGAAGGCCATAGATGAACCGACCCTTTACCCGCTGGTGATGCAGTTCGGGAATCAGGTTGGCAGCGGCGATGTAGATGAACATTCCCGCGGCGGCGGCGAGGAAGAATCCGAGGTTCGCTTCGACCGTCGGCTGGATCAGGAACACGAGGACCGCGCCGAACACCGCCGGCAGTGCGGAGAGGAAGTTATAGAACAGCGCCCGGGATCGGCTCAGGCCGGAATGCACCAGCACGCCGTAGTCACCGAGCTCATGGGGCAGTTCGTGGGCCGCTATGGCGGCGGTCGCCGCCACCCCCACTTCCGGGCTGACCAGGAACGCCGAGGCGATGACCACACCGTCGATGAGGTTATGGACCCCGTCACCGAAGAGGATCAGGTAGCGCGAGGAAAGACGGTGTTGGGTATGTGACTCCTGCTGATGATGATCATGGACGCCATGGATCACCCGTTCGACGTAGTAGAACCCGACCATCGCCAGCAAGGCGGTCAGGAAGATTCCCGAATCCGCGCTTCCGGTCTCGAGTGCTTCCGGAAGCAGCTCCAGGAAGCTGGTGGCCAGTAGGACGCCGGCGGCGAATCCCAGCAGCCGGACCTCCAATCGCCGGGTCAGCCCTTTCCGGAAGAAGAAGACGAGCCCGACCAGCGAGAGCAGGCTCACGCCGAACGTTGCCAGGAGAGCCATCGCGAAAGGACTCATGCCGCCCGCCGCAACATGGAACCGGTACTAACAATCAGCCGTTGCACACTCGAAACGCTAGCAGGAAATGCCACGGTAGCGCAATTCATGCGCGAAGCAGCACCCGCGCCGGAGCACCGTCGCCGTCCTTGATCCGGAGCGGCAGCGCGATCAACTCGTACTGCCCTGCCGGCACGCCTTCCAAGTACAGTCCTTCGATGATCGCCGCGCCGCGCTTCAGCAGCGCCGTGTGCGGCGTCCGGTCATCGCCGCGTTTCTGGATCGAGAGATAGTCGATGCCGACCACCCGAACGCCGCGGTCGGCCAGCCAGCCGGCCGCCTCACCGGAGAGCGCTACGTAGTCCTTGGTGAACGGCTGGCGCAAGAGCCCCCGCTCGGTGTTCTTCGTCTTGAGAAGCACGCGCTCGACGCCGTCCGGCACCGTTCCCTCCAGATCGGAGACGGCGATCGTCTCGCCGGGCGCATCGGTAACGTCGACCAGCACCGCCGGGCCGATCAGCTGCTCGGGCGGAAACGCGTCCACGCCGGCGCCGTCATCGAAGAAGTGCTTCGGTGCGTCGATATGCGTGCCGAGGTGCGTCCCGGACCGTAGCGCGGTCACGTTCGAGCCGTGGTCAGTCACGGTCTTGGCCGGCTCGATCCGCACCTCCGGATCCGACGGCCAGGACAGCATCCCGTCTTCGATCAGCAGCGAGATGTCGTAGTAGCGTGCCATCGGATTAGAAATGGCCCGGCAATTGCAGCAGGTATCCCGCCAGGACCAGGGCCATGCCCGACACCCCGATGCCGAACTCCCGGCCCATCTCGTTCTGGACCCGGTCGTCGATCTGATGCTCCTTGCGGACCCGGTAGTGCACCGCCAGGGCCGCGTAGGCGATCATCAGCGAGCCGATCAGCTCCATGGTCGCGCCGGCCAGGGTCATGCGTCCTTCTTCGTATCGGAGATCGCGTGCCCGCCGAACTTCTTGCGGAGGATCGCCAGCGTCCGGTTGGCGAAGTCGTCACGCTGCTTGGTGTTCCAGCGCTGGAAGACCGCCTGCGTGTTCACGGCATACGGAATCTTCTTCTCCAGCGCGGCCTCGGCGGACCACCGGCCTTCGCCGTTCTCGTCCACCTCGCCGCCGATCTTCGTGAGCCGACCATCCTCGTCCAGCGCCTCGGCGAGCAGCTCGGACAGGAGCGAGCGGACGATCGAGCCGGCGTCCCAGACGTGCGCGACCTTGGCGAGATCCACGTCCGGGTAGTGGCCGTTGGCCAGCAGGTTCATCCCTTCGCCGAACGCCTGCATCATCCCGTATTCGATCGAGTTGTGGACCATTTTCACGTAGTGGCCCGCGCCGGCCGGCCCGAAGTATCCCGCGCCGCCCTCCGGCGTCATCGCCTGCACCAGCGGCTGGATGTGCTTCCAGGCCGATTCGTCGCCGCCGGCCATCATCGCGTAGCCGATCCGGGGCCCGAGTACGCCGCCGGACGTCCCAACGTCGAGGAACCGGATGCCCTGCTCACGACAGAGCCGGTCATGCGCTTGCGACATGGTCCAGCGTGAGTTGCCGCCGTCGATCAGGATGTCGTCCTGGTCGAGCAGTTCCGTGAGCTTCGCGATCATCTTGTCGGTGACGGTCGGGGCGTTCGGGTCTTCCTTGTTCACCGAGGGCAGCATCACCCAGACGACCCGGGGCTTCTCCAGCTTCGCCACGACGTCCTCGACGGTCTTCGCGACGACGGCTCCCGCGTTCCCGACCTCCTCGGCCGCCTCCGGGGTGCGGTTCCAGACCACTGCCTCGTGGCCGGCCTCGAGCAGCCGCGAAGCGATGCCCTTTCCCATCCGTCCCATGCCGAGGATGCCGATTTGCATGTACCCAGTGTATCGCACGTATGATGAAAGACATGAAGCCCACCGTCTACCTCGGCGCCGATCACGGCGGGTTCCGGATGAAGGAGCGGCTCAAGCTCCGGCTCGAGGAATGGGGATACCCGTTCGAGGACCTCGGCAACACCGAGTTGGACGCCAAGGACGACTATCCGGTCTTCGGATTCCTGGTGGCCGCCCGCGTGGCCGCCGACCTCCGGCGCGGGAAGCCCGCGTTCGGCATCCTCGGCTGCCGGTCCGCCGCGGGGATGGTGATGGCCGCGGGGAAGGTCCCCGGCATCCGCGCCGTCGTCGGTTTCGACCGGCGGTCGGCGGTGCACAGCCGGGTCGATAACGACGCGAACGTCCTGGCGATGCCGGGCGACTACCTCAACCACCGGCAGGTCGCCGCGGTCGCCAAGGCGTGGCTGGAGACGCCGACGAGCCGGGCCGGCCGGCACGCCCGGCGGCGGGAGCAGCTGATGCGGGTCGAGACGGCGGAGGCCGAGGTGGTACCCGGCGTACTGGAGAAGGATGCTGCCGCGGTGAATCGCGCCGCGAAGCCGCTGGCCGCCGGCGGCGACTGGGTCCACGTGGACGTCGCGGACGGCGTGCTGGTACCAAACAAGGCGCTGGCGGAGCCGCGTGACGCGGCCGGCGTGAAAGCCGACGCCGCGCTCGAGGTGCACCTGATGGTCGACGAACCCGAACGGTACGTGAGCGCCTGGGTACGGGCCGGCGCCCGGCGGCTGATCGGCCACGTGGAGGCCGCGGAGCCAGCAGCGTTCCTGCGCGCGGTGAAGGCCGCCAAGGCCCGGCGACCGAAGCTCGAAGCCTGGCTCGCGGTGAACGAACCCACGCCGATCTCGAAGCTGAACCGATATCTCGGCCGCGTGGACGGCGTGACGGTGCTGGCGGTACCGGCGGGATTCGCCGGACAGCCGTTCCATGCCTCGGCGCTGGCGAAAGTCGCCGGGCTCAAGCAGCTCAAGCCGAAGCTTGCCGTGGAAGTGGACGGCGGCGTGAACGAAGCCACCGCGCCCGCCGCCCGGGCCGCGGGCGCCGACCGGCTGGTCGCGACGTCGTATCTCAAAGGAAGGAAGGATATCGCCGGGGCGATCCGCAGTATCATGGGGCCGAACCGATGAACGGCCGACCCAAAACCAAGATCTTCGTCGACGGCGGCGACCCGGAGGAATCCCGACAGGTACGGGATGCGCTGGGCTTCCTCGACGGGCAGACGACCAACCCGACGTTGATTTCGAAGAATCCCGAGATTCAGCGCCGGATCCAGGCCGGCGAGAAGCTCTCGTCCGAGGAACTCTTGGCCGAGTACCGGAAGATCGTCGAGACCGTCTCGGCGCTGACGCCGGACGGGTCCGTATCGATCGAGGTCTACGCGGACCAGGGCACCACGACGGAGCAGATGTTGGCGCAAGGCCGTGAGTTCTTCGGCTGGATACCGAACGCGCACGTGAAGTTCCCGACGACGACGGCCGGCCTCGCCGCCGCCGAGCAAGCGGTGGCCGACGGCATCCGCGTGAACCTGACGCTCTGCTTCAGCCAGGCCCAAGCCGCGGCGGTCTACGCCGCTACCCGCGGCGCGCAGAAAGGCCAGGTGTTCGTGTCGCCGTTCGTCGGCCGGCTCGACGACCGCGGCGAGAACGGCATGGACGTGCCACGGAACATCCTCAAAATGTACGAGGCTGGCGACGGCCACGTGGAAGTGCTGACCGCGAGCATCCGGGGTCGCGAGCATCTGGACTACGCCCTGGCACTCGGCAGCGACATCATCACGGCGCCAGCGAAGATCCTGCTGGACTGGGCGGAGAATGGCGCGGCCGTTCCCGGCCCGGACTACCGGTACGAAGCGACGTCGGATGCCGGACCGCTTACCCCGATCCCCTACCAGGAGCTCGACCTCGAAGCCGACTGGCGGAGCTTCGACCTGCACCACGACCTGACGGACGCGGGCATCGAGAAGTTCAGCGCTGACTGGAACGCGCTGCTGAAGTAACCGTATCGCGCCGAAGCCCTATCCGTCAGGATGCGTGATGGCCTGCCCCGCGCCCGGCACCGGGCATACGTCGAGCCGGTCCGACCACCAACGCCGGCCGTCGGCTTTGAGCAGCCGGTCCGCGGCCGTCGGTCCCCAGCTGCCTGCCGCGTACGGGCGCGGCCGGACGCCGTGCCGGTCCCAGTAGCGAAGGATGGGATCCACGAACCGCCAGGCGGCCTCGACCTCGTCCGCCCGGGTGAACAGGCCCTGGTTGCCGACCAGTGCATCAAGCAGCAGCCGGTCGTAGGCGGACGGGAGTTTCCCCGCGAACGCGTCGCGGTAGCAGAAGCTCATGTCCACCTCCTCGAGCGATTCCTGCGACTCGCCCGGACGCTTCAGGTACAGCCGGAGCGCGATGCCTTCGTTCGGTTGGACACGCAATGTCAGAAGGTTGGCGCCGCCACCGTGCGCGTGCGCGCGGTGCCGCGAGGGCTTGAACTGCACGGTGATCTCGGCGACCCGTTTGGGCAGGCGCTTGCCGGTGCGGATGTAGAACGGCACGCCCTTCCAGCGGCGGTTCGGCAGCTCCGCCCGGAGCGCGGCGAACGTCTCCGTCCGGGAGCGCGGTGCTACGAACGTCTCTTCGCGATAGCCGGCTACCCGTTTCCCGAGCAAGTCCTGCCCCGGTCCGTACTGTCCGCCGACCACCTGATCCCCGATCTGCTGCGGCGCGAGCGGCTTGAGGTCCCGTAGCGCGGCGACCCGCCGGGCCCGTACGTCTTTCGCCGCCCAGGAGACCGGCGGCTCCATCGCGATCTGAGCCAGGAGCTGGAGCGCATGGCTCTGGACGATATCGCGAAGCGCACCCGATTCCTCGTAGTAGCGTCCGCGGTTGCCGACGCCCTCGTCTTCGGCCACGGTGATCTGCACGTGGTCGATGTGTTCGCGGTTCCAGACCGGCTCGAACAGGCCGTTCTCGAACCGGAACGCCAGGATGTTCTGGACCGTGTCCTTGCCCAGGTAGTGGTCCATCCGGAAGACCTGGGATTCGTCGAAGTGCCGGGCAAGGTGCCGGTTGAGCGTCCGGGCCGAAGAAAGGTCGCGGCCGAACGGCTTCTCCAGCACGATCGCCGGGGTCCGGCCGGCGGCCCGCCGGTTCAGCCGGGCGCGGGCCAGCCCTTCGACCACCGGCTGGAACAGGCTAGGCGGCGTCGCCAGGTAGTAGACGACCCGACAGGACCGCCGGCTGATCTTCTTCGCCAGGGCCGGACCCCAGTCGCCGTCCGACAGGTCCGCGGTGAGATGGGAGGCTTTGGCGACTTCCCCGATTCCGGCCGCCGCCGGAATCCCCCCGATCCACTGCCGGAATGCCGCATCCGAGAGCGCCTGCTGCGAGACGCCGACCAATCGAAACGACGGCCCGAGCAGGCCGTTCCTGGCCAGATGCCCGAGCGCGGGCAGCAGGTACTTCTCGGAAAGGCCGCCGGTCGCCCCGAACAGGACGAGCGTGGTCGGTTCCGTGATCGCGGTGCCGATGTCCGTATCTGTCTTGGCCACGCATGCAGCATACCATCGTGTCCGCCGCCCCTCCCGGCACCGGACCCAGCGCCTTGTCCTTTCCCGCCCGACTGCCTATAGTCGAATCCCATGGGGGCGCCGAAGAAAATCCTGCTGATCGAAGACGACTTCCTGCTGCTGGAGATGTATGCGATCACGCTCACCGGCGAAGGCTACGAGGTATGCAAAGCCAGCGACGGACAGGAAGGCCTCGACCTGATCGAACGGGAGCGTCCGGACCTCGTGCTCCTCGATCTCTCGATGCCGAGCATCTCGGGATACCAGGTGCTTGCCGACCTTCACGACGCCGGGAACCGTACGCCGGTGATCGTAATCTCCAACACGGACGAACGGACGGCGATCGAGAAGTGCAAGCAGCTCGGAGCGAAGGAATACATCGTGAAATCTCGGACGAACCTGGATCAGATCAAGGAAATCGTCGCGCGGCACCTGCGCTGACCGGCGGTGGACCGCGGAAGCGACCATTCAGGTAAGCTGGGGACGTGAAGATTCTCCTGGCCACGGAATCGTACTGGCCGAACCGCGACGGCGGCTCGGTGTTCGAGCGGGCGCTGGTCCACGGCCTGATCGAGCTC
>CAYZCS010000002.1:0-54187 GCA_964476895.1 uncultured Candidatus Saccharibacteria bacterium
GCAAAAGGACCGCCCGGAGGTGACCAAGCCGAAGAAGCGACCCGCGGCGAAGCCGGCGAAGAAGGCTGCCGCTAAGTCGACGACAAAGAAGCCCGCGAACGCGAAGAAGTAGCACGCCGGGTAGCTGACAGGTAGCCACAGCGAAACGCTAGTACGGTTGAGCGAGACCCTCTACGAACATAGGGGTCGAGCGCCGCGTTGAGCGTGGCTACCTGTCAGCCGGGTTACCCGGCGTGCGGCATTTACCGCCGCGCCAAGTCGTCGTCCGGCTGCTCGAGGTAGTTCGGCGACGAATCTTCCGTCCATATCCTGCCTTCGATATCGCCGTGCTTGCCCGAGACCCGTCCGGGCGTGCCGCGGAGCCAGCCCCACAGGTCCTTCACCGCCGAGCCGACGCCCTTGGTCGTGGCGAACGTCCGGCGATCCGCCGGCATGAACGGAAGCTCTCCGCCCGCGTCGGACTGGCCCAGTCCGGTGTCGGCCGCCTTAGCCGAAACCGCCGGGGTCTCCGCCTTATCCACGCCGAGCCGGCCGCGCAGTTCTTCCAGGCGTTCGGTCAGCAGTTCCGCGTCCGCCATCAGCCGATCGTACGTCACTTCGGCCAGATACCCGAGGTCGCGGGCGACCAGCAGCGCGTACTTCGTCTCCTCAAGCGCCGCCGCCGCGTCGCTGGCGTGGCCGGCGAACGTCGCCTCTTCCTTCCGGGCGTGTCCCGCCACGATGTTCGAGGCGACTTTCATCGCACCGCCGCGCAGCATCGGCACCAGGCCCTCGCGCTCGTCGTGCGGCAAACGGCTGGAGACCTTGTAGAGATCGAGGACGAACCGGTGGGCCAGCTTCCACGTCCCCACGGCGTGCTGCGTCAGCGAGGGCCGGTTCGCGGGTGTTTCGTCGGAATGCGAGGGCGTGTGCGGTTGGTCCATACGTGCTTTCGATTGTACCCGATTACGGGTTCGGGAAAACGACCAGCAGGGATTCGTCCTCCGGAAGATCCGACGGCTTCAGCTTGAACAGTTTCTTGTCGAGCTTCCGGACCTTGCCGCCGGCCTGTTTCAGGAAGTCGTCCACCGGCTTCAGCTCCTTGATCTTCAGCTTCGGCACCTGGTAGTGCATCGGGATCGTGATCCGCGGCTGGAGCCGCTTCGTCACTTCCGCCGCAGCCTTCGCGTCGATCGTGAAGTGGCCGCCGACCGGGATGAAAAGGATATCCACGTCGCCGAGCTGCTCGACCGTCGCTTCGTCCAGCACGTGCCCGAGGTCGCCGAGGTGGACCAGGTGCAGCCCGTCCATGATGAAGGAGAAGACCGTGTTCCGGCCGCGCTCCGCGCCTTCCTTGTCGTCGTGATAGGTCGGGATGCCTTCGATCATCACGCCGCCGGACTCATACTCGCCCGGCGTGTCGACCAGGTACGGGTCGCCGTCCACGGCGCCCGTGTTGGCGTGGTCATAGTGGTCGTGCGAGACCAGCAGGATGTCCGCCGTCAACTTCGGTTCCTTCAACCCGATATCCCCGAAGGGATCGATCGCGACCGTCGCGGAGGTGCCACGGACGGTAAAACAGGCATGGCCGTGCCAGGTAATGTCCATCGCTATCCAGTATATCGCGGAATCACGGTGATGTATCGTGGGTACATGACGATCGCGACCGCAACCGGCCATGTGATATCCGGAACGACCAGCCGTTCCGACGGCAACTGGCACGTGGACCGGCTCTCCCGACAGCTCGACAGCCTGGCCGCCCTGCTCGCGCGGCGGCACGGCAAAGCCCCGCGGCGCGTGGTCTGGCTGGAGCAGGTCCACGGCGCCCAGGTGGTGCCGGTCGGAGACACGGAGGAGGGCGGCATCGGCCGGGCGGACGCCCTGATCACCGACCGTCCGGACGTACTGCTGACCGTCCGGACCGCCGATTGCGTGCCGATCTTCCTGGAATCCCCGGAAGCGGTGGGAATCGTACACGCCGGCATGGCGGGAGCCCTCAAGCAGGTCTTCCCCCGCGCCGTCCGGGCGATGCGCCGTGAGTACAAGATCCGCCCCGAGGACCTGACGGTGCGTTTCGGACCGCACATCTGCCAGTCCTGCTACACGATGTCGGAGCGGAACCTGCAGCTGCTCGAGCGGTACCCCGAGGCCAAGAAGCATCTCAGCACCCGCGGCGACAAGCGGCTCTTCTCCCTGGTCGGGCTACTCACCGAACAGGCGGGGTCCGTCGGCGTGCGGCGGATCGAGATGGACGCACGATGCACGTTCCATGGCGAGAACCTGTTCTCCTCGCGGCGTAACCACGACCACCGGTTGCTCTCGTACATCATGCTCACCCGCACCGCACGGTCCGACCTTGCTTGAGACGCCGCACAGCGTCATCGGAGCGGCGGTCGGGGCGGCGGCGGGCAACCCGGCCGCGGCGGCACCGGCGGCGATCGCCTCGCACTTCGCGGGCGATGTCGTGCCGCACTGGAATCCGAACTTCCCGTTCCGTTCCAAGGCCCTCTATGCGTTCGTGATCGGGGACTTCGTGATCGCCGAAGCGCTCACCGTCCTGCTTTGGTTCATGTTCCCGGACCGGCCGGAAATCGCGATCGGGGCGTTCGCCGGCACGGTTCCCGACATCATCCTCGGCGTGCGCTTCCTCTTCCGGGTCCGCTGGCTCCGCGGCTACGAGCGCTTCCACGGCAAGCTCCACTGGGAGGTGCCGCTCCGGTACGGCCTCTGGCCACAGCTCGTAATCACCGCGGTGGCCGCGGGGTACCTGCTGACAATACCGTCATAGTTACTTGTAATCTCCAGTGCGGCCGACAAGAATAAGCACACATGAGAAGTCGTGGTGAACCTGGGCCGGACAACTGTCATCGACCGATCAGAGAGCTTGATGACAATATGGACTGGTTGGACTGGACCGATAATGAACCGGGTCAACCACGAACTACGCTATTTGTGGGAGGACGTTCACGTGTTGACCCGAATCGCCGGTACCTCCGCGTCGATGAGATTGATGGCGATCAGAGCAAGCTTGAGCAGGGCGCGCGTGATGTGCTGGACGGCTTCGGATTACTTAGAGAATAACTGGCAGCATGCTGGTACTGGGTTCCAGCAAGTCGCATAAGGTCTGACCTTATTCAATACTTGACCGGCTGGCGGACCTGGACGCTGAGTTCGTCGATCACGACCTTCTTCGGATCGGAAAGCATCAGGGTCAGGAACCGGTCGAACAGTTGGGTACGGTACGCGTACTCAGTCTCGCTCATGATCGTGTAGCGGATCTCGCCGTGCTTCTTCTGGAGTCCCTTGAGGTAGTCGGAGAAGAGGTCTTCGTCCGGCTCGCCGACCACCAGGAGGTCGGCCGGGGCTTCCTTGGAACTGACGAACTTGCCGTTCTGGACCAGCAGCTTGACGCTCCCGATCGACGGCGGCGGGGTCGGTTCGCCCGGCAGCGTACCGAGCACCTGGCGCTGCGCGACTTCCTCATGCTCTGCGGGACGGTTCGGCTCTTCCGCGAACAGCAGCCGCAGCTCGCTGATCCCCGGCGCGGACTGGTCCAGCCGGTAGTAGAGCTTGCCCTGGCTCTTCTTCTTGGTCACCAGGCCGGCCGTCTCGAGGTTGCCGAGCTCGTGTCGGATCGCATTGATGTGATCCGACAACATCCGTGTCAGCTCGCGGACGTAGTACTTCTGCCCGGGATCCTTCAGGAAATGGCGAAGGAGCTTCACGCGGGTCTTGGAACCGAAGAGGATGGTCAGTTGTTCGCTTGTCATCGCTCGTTACCTACGACACCGTAGCATATCGAGGGCCCTGCGAATAAGCAAGTTGGTCGGGGCTGAGCAACGTGGTTCCGCTCCGTCGCCTAGCGGCCCTTCACTTGTTCAGTGAAGTACCGCCCGCGCTCCGTGTAGTTAGGGAACCAGCCGAAGCTGGCCGCTGCCGGGGAAAACAAGACGGTGTCGCCGGATTCGGCATGGCGCCGGGCCAGCCGTACCAGGTCTCCTTTGCGTACGGCACCGACGACCCGTGGAGCCGACTTGCCCGACCGCCGGGCCGCCGCCCGGACAGCCCGCGCGATACGCATGCCCTCCGGCGGAATCGCAATGACCGCCCGGACATCCTTGGCGAGAATGGTCCGGGCCAGCTCGTCATACGAAAGACCTTTCTTCGCACCGCCCACGATCAGTACCAACGGAGTATCGATACTTTCGATAGCCGGGATGGCCGCGGTCGGATTGGTCGCGTAGGAATCGTTGAAGTACCGTACCCCCTGCTTGGTCCCGAGATACTCGAAATGGTACGGAAGCCCCCGGAAACCCCTGACGGCCTGTGCGATGGCCCGCGGTCCGATGCCGAACGCGTCAGCCACGAGGCTCGCCGCGAGGACATTGCGGAGGTTGTGGGACCCCGGCACCACGATGTCCGTGGTCCGGAGCACCCGGCGTCCGCGGACGACCACCCAGCCGTCTTGGACACAGGCGCCCCACGGCTGCGGCCGGCGGGTCGAAAACCAGCTCGTCCCGCCGGGGTCCCCCGCGAACGGGCGGCTGCCGGGATCGTCGGCGTTCAGGATCGCCAGGTCGCTCCGGCGCTGGTATTTGGTGATCGGACGTTTCGCTGACCGGTATTCCCGGACGCTCGCGTGATGATCGAGGTGATCCGCCGTGACATTGGTCACCACGGCGATCGGCGGTGACTGCGTGAGGTCCTGCAACTGGAAGCTTGAGAGCTCCAGCACCACGTGATCCCTTTTCCGGAGCCGGTCCAGGAAGTCGAGCGGAGACATGCCGATGTTGCCGCCGAGATAGACGCGCTTACCGCCTGCCTTGAACATCTTCGCGATCAGGGAGCTGGTCGTACCCTTGCCCTTGGTGCCCGTGACACCGATGACCTTCGCGGGACATCGCTCGAAGAAGAGCTTGGTCACCGAGGTGACCGTCGTTCCGCGACGTATCGCCCGCTGGATCCGCGGGTCACGATACGGGCGGCTTTGGGTCCGGATGACCACGTCGAAGTCGGTCAGCCGATCCGCGTGCCGCGGGCCGAGCCGGAAGTCCGTGACCCCGATTGCTTCGAGCTCACGGACGACGCGCCCAAGCCCCCGGCGGGTACGGCGGTCGCATGCCGTGACGATGGCGCCGTGCCGCAAAAGCCACCGTGCCGCGGAGGTTCCCTCCACGCCGAGGCCCAGCACCGCGACCTGCCGCCCCCGGATACCCGTCGCCGGACGACGCGCCATTACGACACCGGTTGGTTCTGGAGGTAGATGATCTCGAATGCGAACGCGACCCACGCCAGGACGGTAAAGAACCAGACCCAGGGACTCTTCAACGAACTCTTGAGCACCAGCATCGGATCGTCATCGCGCCGGAACCGCTTGAGGAAGATCAGGCCGAGCACGAAGAGCCCCACGCCGAACAACCGGCCGAAGAGCAGCGGGAAAGAGTACCCGAACATCAGCGCTTCCTCGCTTTTCCGACGCGTCGGACGGATGCGGCAGGACGCTTCGCGGAAGACCGTTTGGCAGGGCCCTTCACCGGTGCCTTCTGCGCCGGGCGTTTCCGCGTCGTCTCCTTGATCTTCCCGTCTTCCATGTGCAGCGTCCGGTCACAGACGTCCGCGACCGACCGATCATGCGTGACGATGATGAACGTCTGGCCGGTCCGCCGGTTGAGTTCGCGGAGCAGCTCCATCACATGATGGCTGTTGGCGGAATCCAGCTCGCCCGTCGGCTCATCGGCCAGCACCACCGCCGGCGAAAGCACCAGGGCCCGGGCTACCGCCACCCGCTGCTTCTCACCGCCCGAGAGCTGATACGGCAAGTGTTCGGAACGCTCGAGCATCCCCACCAGCCGGAGCGCTTCGCGCGCCTGTTCCCGCCCTTGGGAACGCTTACCGCGCGCGTAGCGGAACGGGAGATACACGTTCTCGAACGCCGTGAGCGACGGAATCAGGTTCTTCTGCTGGAAGATCATGCCGACCTCGTTCTGGCGGAATACCGGCACTTTCCGGCGCTTGAGTTCGCCCAGGTCGACACCGGCGAACTTCACGGTACCGGCATCCGGCGTATCCAGGAGCCCGACGATGTTCAGCAGCGTCGTCTTGCCCGAGCCGGACGGCCCCATGATCGCGATCATCTCACCGCGTCCGACCTCCAGGTTCACGCCGCGCAGCGCCTTCACCGGCTGGGTACCCTCCCGATAATTCCGGTGGATGTCCTTCAGTTCGACGATCGGCGGCAGGTCTTTCGTCTCCTGTTTGGTGAAGAACGTTCCCCCGGTCGCCTTGGGCGCCTTCTTCTTGCGAAAGCGGATCATGATTCCCTCAATACGTTTACCGGTTTCACCCGCGTGGCGCGCCACGCGGGATAGAGGCCGGCGAGGACGCCGAGCGAAAGCGCGAAGCCGAATGCGGCGGCAAGCAGTTCCGGCGTGACCAGGAAGAGTTCGAGGCCTTCCTTGCGCGTCTGCGCGTTGATGATGCTCGTGAGCAACAGTCCGCCCGCGGACCCGATCGCACCGCCGAACAGTCCCATCAACGCCGTCTCCGTGACCGTCTCACGGATGATGTGCCGCCCCCGGGCGCCGACCACCCGCTTGATGCCGATCTCCTTCCGCCGTTCCGCGACGCTCATTATCATGGTGTTGATTACGGAAAGCCCGCCGACCAGGACGGCGAGCAGCGCGCTGCCGAGGATTATCAGGTTGAAGACGGCGGACGCTTCTTCCAATGATTCCTGCAGCTGCTCGGGCGGGGTGCCGTCCACGCCGCTGATCGTCGACTCGATCCGCTCGGTCAGCACGGTGGAATCGACCCCCTCTTCAGGAAAGACATTGATGTTTGTGACCAGCTCCTCGGTGCTCGTCGTGAACTGGGTGATGTTCCGGGAAAGCTCGACCGCATCGGCGAGAGGCACCACATAAAAGGAGTCGGGGCGGGCAGAAGTCCGTCGCAGAGTCCCGACGACCTCGAACTGCTTGCCGCGGAGCTCGACCGTGTCACCGACGCCCAGTTTCTGCTTTTGGACGATGTTCGAACCGATGACCGTCTTGCCGGCATCGTCCGGCCGCAACGCGCGCCCTTCGCTGATCTCGAGCTTGAACCTGTCCTTGGCGGTCTCGGCCGGCGGCACGCCCTGGATCGTATCGGGTGACGACGTGACCGAGAAATCCGCGCCCTTCTCCGCCAGGAGCAATAGCGTCGGGTAGGCCCGCTCCACGCCGTCGATCACCTCGATCCGTTCGGTGATGCTGGCTGGCAGCTGGGGGCCGACCGCGAACGGGCCGCCGAAGCCGCCGCTGTCCTGAGTGACCAGGATGCGGTTGCTGAAGTAGTCGATGCCGACCTGGACCGATTTGCCCAGGCTCTGGGACAGCGCGCCCATGGTAACGAACGCGAAGATACCGATACCCACTCCGAAGATAGTCAGGGCCGAACGGGTCTTCCGCCGCCAGATGTTTCGCAGGGCTTCTTTCACGCCTCTTATTGTACCAACCGGGAAGCCGCGGGTCGCCCGCGTCCGGCGGCCGAGCCGGATCGGCGGACATTGGAAAAAGAGCGAGGAGCGCGGCTGAGGACGAGTAGCGTCACGGCCATGCCGGACACGATTCATCCCCAACCGCGCGATCCTCGCTTTTGTTTCAAGGGTGCCTGCCCGTCATTCCACGGTGAAGACCATATAGATACCGATCCTCTTACCGAACCACTGCTTGTGCTCCGCGACAGGCGCGAAATCCTGGCGGTATCGGCCTGGCGGAGTCCCCGAGGGAACATAGAACGTTCCCTCGAACGTACCCGTAGACCCGGGCGGTACCGCCTGCTCGCGCAGCAGCAGCCGGTTGGCATGGCCTCCCCAGCTGGCATCGGCGAACGGGAACGTTCTGTCTTCCCGCGTGCCGAGATTCACCTCGCCACGGCGCCACGTGGCCCGTCCGGTATTCCGGAGCGTGAACCACACGGTTCCCGAAGTGCCGGGACCGGCTGACGGAGACGCCACCTGGCTGACGTACCGGGCACGGTAGGCGCCCGACACGCGCAACCGGATCGGGATCCGGAGACCGGACCAGGCCGTGCCCTCGTGGACCGGCGCATAGACGCCGGTGAGGTATGTGCCGTCCGGGGTATCGTCCAGTACGTGGAACCGGAGGTCCCAGCGCGCGTACTCGCCGGGATCGAGGTACCCGAGGCAGCCCACCGCAGCCACGCGGTTCGGGTAGCGCCAGGTGGACCTCGGCCACCAGCCGTTCCGGTGGTCGGCGAATCGGGCCGGGCCGTCACCTCGTACGCCGAGGTTCATCCGGCCGCAGGGCACCCGCCACCCGCCGGTGTAGCGCGCGGTCACGACCGCGCGCACCGAGCCGCCCGCCGCTACGGATAGCGTCGGCGAGGAATACACCCTGACCTGGCTGAACGTCAGTCCGGCCGGTACCGGACGGTTCCGGCTGGTGACCCACTGCCAGGATCCCGGCACGCCGGCATCCGCGAACCGTGAGGGAATGCTCACGTCCCGCCGGCTCAGGCGCTCGAGCTGATAGTGCAGGTGCGGCCCGAAGGAATGGCCGGTCGAGCCGACTCTCCCCAGAAACGCATACCGGCCGACCCGTTGCCCGACCCTGACGGCGATCGAGGACAGGTGGGCATACCGGGAACAGGTCCCGTCGCCGTAGCACACCAGCACGACGTTGCCCCAACCCCGGCCGAAGGCGTACCCCGCCTCCCGGACAGTGCCGGCGGCGGCCGAACGGACCGGCGTGCCGGTCGGCATCGCGAAATCCCATGAGTAATGGTCATAGGGAAATCCGTGACCGCCGTATCCGTTCCCCTGCGTGATGCGATAGGTCTTGCCGTAATCCCACGGCAAGTATGTCGGGGGCTGTGCCTGACTCTCGGCGACGATAAGCGCGAAAGCGACCATCATCACCGTGAACCAGAACAGCCCGCGGAAGAGCGCTCCGATCATGGCGCGTCCTTTCTGTCTGGATCCGCTGCTTGTTAATGAGCAAGCAACCTTGCCATTCGATCGTAGCTAATGCTTGACTGCTTTGTCAATCGACGATACGCTTGACCTAAGCAGACAACCATTGTGCATATGTTGTGGAACCGCATCAGTCACGTGAACGTCCTTGCCGCCGCCGCGGCCCTTGCGGCCGTCGCCTTGGCCGGCACCTCCTTGCTTATTCTCGGAGAGAGCGGCAGCCGACCGGCAGCTTCACCCCCTGCGGCTTCTCCGGGAATCCTGGCATCCGACCAAGACATCGCCCGAGCGATGCCCGGGACAGAAGGAACGCTTACTGGATCAGCGGCGTATCCGGCAGGCTCCGCACCGCCCGACCTTACGGTCTGCGCCGAAGCGGTGGACCGCCCGTTCACCGCCTGTACGGAAGTTACGGAGGAAGCCGGATCCTTACATGGACTCGGCTACCGACTGGCCGTCCCGGCCGGAACGTACCGGGTATACAGCGTTTCGAAAGCCACCGACCCCGAATACCGCGGCTACTATACCGCCGGCGTCCGCTGCGAACGGCAGTTCGCGGACCGTCCGGGATACGAGGCGTCACAATGCAGCGACCGGTCCATCCTGACCGTCCCCGTCACGGGCGGACAGACCGTCCCGCGGATCGACGCGATCGATTACTATGGTCCCTTTAACCGCTGAGTCAGGATTCCGGCGTCGGGCTGGGACTCGGACTCGGTGACGCATCCGGGTCCGTGACCTCACGCTGCTCACCCGGCAGCGGCGCGAACGGGTCGGAACGGCCGGACTCCGCGCGGCGGAGCGGCGCGCCGTACTTGTCGCGCGAGAGGATCTCCTCCCGATCCTGGGGATCGAGCTGGAGGCTCGGGGCCGCGTAGCCCGCACCGTCCACCTCGGCTTCGGCCTGCTGGTTGAAGTACCAGAGGGTCCCGTACGTCGAGGATGCGACGATCACCGCCATGCCGGTCACCATCAATGACAACAGATGCCTGGCCGCGAAACGACGAAGCGGCAGGCGGTTGTATTGCTTGAAGAAGTAGAGCACCGCACCGGGAATGAAGAGCAGGGTCGTCACCAGCCGCCACTGCGTCCGTTCGACGGCCGTGGGGTATTCCCGACGATAACTGTCCCGGAGCATCCGCACCCAGAACACCGTGGCGACGGCGAACAGTGCCAGGACGGCGGCCAGGATCGTCATCCGTAGCGGCGACATCGCCGCTACCGCGTCGGTCACCGATCCGAACGAGATCCCGGAACCGATTCCGATCGCATTGACGGATGGCACCGTGCCGACGAGATACAGCCATCCGGCAGCAGCCAGGAGCAGGACGCCGGCGACCAGGGCCAGCAGTTCCCGCTGTGCATGGTGGTCGGGAGTCATCGGCATGGTGATGCCGGCCTCGCGGCGCAGCCGCGCGGCCTGGCGCTTCCGGACCGGGCGGAGCGCCCAGTCGAACGTCCGTCCGAAGATCGCCCCGACGACGCGACGGATGCCGGTGATCCAGTACAGCACCAGCGCTTCCAGGGACCGCCCGAGACGCCCCGGTGCACCGAGGATCGCCCCCAGCAGCGAAGCCACTTCACCGACGAATGTCCGGACCGTCCGGCCCGCCATCCCGGCGGCGGCGTCCACGCTCCGACGGATCGCCCGTACGACGTTCCGCTCCATCCGATGAACCGAACGGATGACCGCGACGGTTCCGCGGAACACGGTCCGTCCCGGCCAGGTGACGCACCGCCACGTCTTGTGCAGCAGCGTGCCGGTCCATGCCGTGATCCGGCGTACGCCCCGACGGACCGGTGCCGTCAGCGTGACGATCCGGTGTTCGACGGCGTGCACCAGTCCGACGATTCCCGCATCGGCCCGGTGGACCAGTGCCAGGATGGCCCGGTCCAGCTTCCGGACACCCCACCGTCCGGCCCGGAGCGGATGTTCGAGCAGCAGTTCGAGGATGGTGAGGAAGATACGCATCTCAGGTTCCGAAGTAAATGGATTGGGCGGTGATGGTCAGCTGCACGCCGCCGGCTTCATCGGCCTGGTTGATCGTGACGCTTGTCACCCGCGTGAAACGGTCCATCGTCTCCAGCCGGTTCAGGAAGTCGAGCGTCGAGGCGTACGCGCCGGTCACGTCAATCTTCACGGGGAAAGTCGGGAATCCGGCGACCGTCTGGGTCGTCTGTGCGGCCGGGTTCTGCCCGTCCGGACCGGCGCCGGTAGTATCCACGGTCACCAGCCGGGTCCTGGTCAGCGCGGCCAGCTCCTCCAGTTCGGTCTGATAACCGGCGATGTCCTTGGTCTTCGGGGCATTCTGGATTACCCCGCCATACGCGGCCTGGGCGGCCGGCAGCGTTTCCTTGAGCTGGCGGAGTTCGTCCGTCTTCTGCTGCAACGTGGCGATCTCGGCCTTGGTCCGGGCGATCTCGTCGGCATGGCTACTGAGCGCCCCGAACACCGGGCGCAGCACGAAGAAACCGATCAGTGCCAGGACCACGGCGTTGCCGGCGATCAGGTAATAGTACAGGCGGCCCCGGGGCGGCTTCAGCGAGCCCAGCGAGATGTTCACGTGCGGGCTCATGTGGCCGGTCCCTCCAGCTTCTGATAGTCGACTTCCATGGAAATCGAGTACTGGACGAACTTCTCGCTCAACGTGGTGGTCTCGATCTCCACGTTCTTCAGGAACGGTGATTCGGACAGTGCCAACTGGAACTGTCCCAGGCTCCGACGGCTGTCGGCGCTGCCGGAGATCCGGCTGCGGTTCTGCCGATCCGGGACGGCCGTCGCCGCGGACGCGTCCGTGGCGGGCTGGAATTCGAGCGTCTTGATCGAGACCGACGGCGGCGTGAACGAACGGAGCGCCGCGATCAGAGACGCCCAACGCGTCGTCTCCTGGTTCGCTTTCTGGAGGTTCGCCAGCTGGAGTTCCAGGTCCTTGGCTTCCTTCTCGATGTCGAGATACGCCGCCGATTGGCTTTCCGCCTGGGCCCGTTCCTGCTGGAGGTTGGACAGGTTGGTCCGGTACACCTGGTCGAACAGGAGCAGGATGCCGGCCAGTACCAGGGCGCCGGTCACCAGTACGATACCCGCCGTCAGCGTGTAGTAATTCAGCGCGTCCACACGGCGCTTTTGCTTTTCCTGGTCAGGCAGCAGGTTGAGGATATGGGTATGCATGGTGGCGTGGGGTCTATTCAAAAATTAGATAACCATACCACAATTACCGTCCGGCGTCAACCACCGTCAGGTCCGCGACGCTGCGGTACAATGGACGGGATATGTCTGGACACAGCAAATGGAGCACCATTAAGCGGAAAAAGGGCGCTGCCGACGCCAAGCGCGGGGCGGCCTTCACCAAACTGGCACATGCGATCAGCGTGGCAGCCCGGGAGGGCGGCGGCGACCCCGACATGAACATCTCGCTCCGTATGGCGATCGACAAAGCGCGGGCCGCGAACATGCCGAACGCCAACATCGAGCGCTCGATCAAGCGCGGCACCGGCGAATTGGCCGGCGAGACGGTCCCTGAATCCGTGATGTACGAGGCATACGGACCGGGCGGTGTGGCGGTGTTGGTCGATTGCCTCACCGACAACCGGAACCGTACGGTCTCGGACGTCCGTGCCGCGGTCACCAAGCGGGGCGGCTCGCTCGGCGAGGCGGGGTCCGTGGGCTACCTGTTCGAGACCAAGGGAATCATCACCGTCCCCAAGGACGGGGTCGACGAAGACGAGCTGACGCTCGCCGCGGCGGACGCTGGCGCCGACGATGTCTCCGACGCCGGCGCCTCTTTCGAGATTGAAACGGAGCGCGAGCAGCTCGCGAGCGTCCGTGATGCCCTGACGAAGGCGGGCTATCCGATCAGCACGGCGGAGCTCGCGAAGCTACCGACCAGCGAGATACCGGTCGTCGATCCCAAGACGGCCGAGGCGGTCGTGGCGCTGGTGACCGACTTGGAATCGCTCGACGACGTGACCGCCGTCTTCACCAATGCCGACATCGACCCGGAGTCGATCGGTGGCTGACTCGCGGCGGGTAGCGGGGTTCGATCCCGGAACCGCCCGGACCGGGTTCGCGGTCGTGGAAAGTGCGGGACGGGAGTTCCGGCTGGTGGAGGCAGGCCTGATCGAGACCCGTCCGGCGGATGCCCCCGAACACCGGCTCCGTGAACTTTCGGAAAAGGCCGGAGTCATCCTCGCGGCCCACCACCCTGCCAGCGTGGCCATCGAGGAACTCTTCTTCTCCAAGAACATCACCACCGCCATGCGGGTATCCGAAGCGCGCGGCGTCCTGATGGCAGCCGTGGCACAGGGCGGCCTTTCGGTCGCGGAGTATGGCCCGGGCACCATCAAGCAGCAGCTTACCGGCTACGGCAACGCGGACAAGGCGCAGGTGGCGCACATGGTCTGCCGCCTGGTCGGCCTCAAGGAACCGCCCCGCCCCGACGACATCACCGACGCGATCGCCGTCGCGCTATGCCACGCCATGCGGCAGGACACCCGGAACGCTATTCGTTGAGCCACTTCAGGGCGGAGGCTTCGTCCTCGAAGGCCTCCACGCGATCCTGACGGTTGGCCATCTTCACCATGAAGTGCAGGATCACCCGGAGTGCCGGGTTCAGTCGGACGATCGCCATGCGGTCATAGGTCCGCGTCGCCATCAGCCGCCGCCACGCCGCGAGTTCCGGCTCACCGAACGCACCGAGGTCGCCGAGGTCCACCATGATCAGGATCGGATTCCCCTTCTCCTGCAGCCGTTCCACCAAGGTGTCGCCTTCCTCGCTGAGCGCCTTGATTCCTTCCGCCGTCTGACGGCCGCGGTAATACATGCGGATGATGCCGTCCCGCTCGAGGGTGACTTCGTTCTTTCCCGGTTTGTCCTTGGCGTCGCTCATGTCATGAATCCTGTCTCAGGGCATGCGCCGCGTTTTCCGGCGATACGGTGACCACGTCGATGCCGGTGGCAAGTTCCAGGCCACCCGGCGTCGCGAGATGCGGCAGGATGTCTATGTGCCAGCGGAACCCGCGCAGTTCTTTCTCGGGCAGGAGTGCCGGCGCCGTCCGGATGTATGAATTGTAGGGCGGCAGCCCGGCGATCCGGTCGAGCCGGCGATGCGCCAGGTTCATCACCCGGGCCAGATGTTCCAGCTGGTCCTGGGTGATCTCGAAGAAGCGGGCACCCGGATGCTTCGGCATGATCCGGATATGGTAGTCCGCATGCGGTGCGAACGGGCAATACACCAGGAAGTGGGAGTTCTCGTAGATGATCCGCGTGGCATCGTGCGTCTCTTTCTCGAGTTCATCCTCGCTGGCGAGCCGTTTCTCCTCATCGTGACGGCGGCGGGCGTTATCCACCAGCTCCTGCACGTAGGGCGGCACGACCGGCAGGGCGACGATCTGGCTGTGCGGATGGTCTATCGAGCCCCCGGCCTCCGGGCCGCGGTTGGTAAAGACCTGCACGTGTTTCACGTGGTCCCGATGGGAAAGGTGGTTGTACCGCTTGAGGTATAGCTCGAGTACCGCCTGGGCCTGCGCCTCCGAAAACTCCCCGAAGTCCTTGTCCGAGTCAGGCGAGTGGATCACAATCTCGTGATACCCGTATCCGTCGACGGTCTCGCCGGAAAGCCGGGGGCGACCCGTGCTGCCGACCAGCGGGTACCGGTTGATGATCGCCAGCGCTTTCCAATCGCTTTCCACGGCATACTTCGTGCCGTCCGTGTTCGGCACCTTGTCCACGACATCCTCGGGACGGATATTGTCAGGACGGAACGGATCCAGCCGGTCGTTCTTCACGAACGGTTTCTTCCAGTCGTTCGGACGGTTGGCCCGACCGGCAGCGATCATCACCCAACGGTTGCTGAGTAAGTCGCGTCGCAGCTCTGAGGGATATTTGCTCATGGATTTCAAAATCGCTTAACCATAACACAATATCTCTCGGAAGTCAAGGACCGGCGGGCTGTTAGGCGTGACGGGCGCCTCTGCGCGAGTCCCTGATCGCGAAGGCTAAATGTACCGGTGCTAGGGCGTAGGAAAGGATGCCCGGATACGAACGTCTTCCAAACACCGCCCGCAGACGGACGCGTAATTCCCGTGCCGCCGATAGCCGGACCTTTAGCGATCCCGCGCTCTGGTCCAGCAGTGACGTATGCCGGGAATCGATTCGGTATAACTTTCCAGGCCTGGACATGATCTCAATCCGCCCCCGGAACGGCAGAGCTGCATGGAAGCACCAATCCTCGGCGTAGTTCAGCGCCGGAAACCCGCGGACCCTTTTCGCCGCCTCAGTTCGGATCAACGCGCAGCCTGCCAAAGGAAACAAGTTGCGGGCAGCGTTCCATGCCGCGAACAAACGGGGACGCCGCTGTAAGCGCAGCGCATAAGCATATGGCCAACGCGACCGGCGACGGTGGCCGCTTCGCGGATTCCAGTTGACCATCCAGCTCGATACCGCGACCAGCTCGGGACTACGATCCAATTTCCGCCTCAACCGGCCCAATGCACCCGGCAACATGACGTCGTCCCCATCCATGAACAGGACATAGGGCGTCTTCGTCTTGCGCAGGCCCGCGTTCCGGGCTTCTCCGATCGTCATGCGGAACGGTGTCCGTACGACAGTGGTCCCAGAAAACGAAGGAAGGGGGTCGTCCGACGCATTGTCCACGATAATGATCCGACTGGACTCGTCCTGGGCGCGAATACTGGCAACGGCCTCCCGAAGCGTACTGCCCAGGTTCCAGGCGGGTATCACGACGGTTACGTCCGCCCGCTTATCCGTTCGCGATCTTCCTGTAGACATCCTCGTATCCCTCGATCATCCGCTCTAGCGAGAACCTTTCCCGTACACGCCGATAACTCCGCTTCCGCATCTCCCGATACTCGACGTCCGGCAGGGCATAGATCCGCCGCACCGCCTCGAGGATACCCGCAAGACCAGCCTCCTTAACCTGCCAGTCGCCGCGGATGTCGTCCGTGGACGGATTCACCAGGAAGCCGGTCTTTCCGTCCTCGACGATCTCAGGGGCCGCGCCGCGGGCGAACGTGATGACGGGCGTTCCCGCCGCCATGCTTTCGATGAACGTCAGACCGAACGGCTCCTCCCACTGGATCGGCAGCAGGGCAGCCCGTGCATCCGCGTACTGGCCGGCCCACTGTTCACTGCCATGATTTAGTGGGCCGAGGAACCGGACCCCGTCCGACAGATGTGGCGTGATTTCCGAATCGATGAATCCCTTCCGGCCTACGCCGGAAATCCGAAGCGGTTTGCCAGCCGTGCGGACAACCTTAATCGCCTCGGCAACGCCCTTCTCTCTCACGAGCCGGCCGACGAAAACCAAATCTTCCGATCCTTTGCCGGGTTCGTTCGGGAAAAGGTCGAAACGGGTACCATTGTAAACGGTGGACACAAAGTTGAGATGAGGAAACGTGGTCCGCTGGTAACCGGAGATACTGACCAGCGGTTGCTCCCTAAAATATTCGAATATGCGTCGCTGCTGGCGTCGGAGGACGTTATGAACCGTCACGACCGTGGGTGTGTCGCTGAGCGCGGCCAAGGGCATCCCAAGGTATGCCGGCTCGGTATGGAGATGGATGACGTCGAATCCGTCGGCCCGCTTATACAGCTCGGTCAGATACAGCGTCTTCTCACCCATGCCGTCCTTCGAGTCCCACTCCTGACGAGACAGCCCGAAATCCAGATCACTCGGCGCGAGCCCAAGGTCCTCAATACGAGCCTTGGATTTCGATCCCTGCGGCGCGAACAACGTGACCTCGTGTCCGCGACCGGTCAAACCGTCCGCCAACTCACCGGTCAGAGCCGCACTTGCGGCCACTACCTCCGGTTTCGGGGGGACTGTGGTGCGGTTGCTGGCAAAGAGCGCGATCCTCATGCTCGCAACGATGAATACAGGTCCCTGAACTGTTCGCTGATTTCTTCCCAGGCGTAGTGATTGCGTATCGTACGTGCGGCGTTATCGGCCACCTTGGCCCGTTCCTTCCTGTTCTTGAGCAGGGTCTTGATCGTGTCCGCCAAGGCAGCCCTGTCGCCCGTATCCACTATGAATCCGTTCAGTCCATCGACGATGATCTCACGACTGCCCGCGACCCTCGAGACGATCGGGGGCGTACCACAGGCCATCGCTTCGATGGTAGTAAGACCGAACGGCTCATACCGGCCGGCCAGTACAAAAACCGCGGCCTGCCGGTAGTACGAGGCTAGCTGTTTCCCGTGCGGAACATTCCCCAGAAACGTCACTTTCCGTTCAAGTCCGTGCTTTTTGATCAGCTGCTTAAGCTTCCGCTCGGTCAGTCGCTCCTCCTCACTTTGAAACTCGCCATGGACAGAGCCACCCATACAGAGGTGCCAGGGTGTCCGCTTGATCCGCATGGCCGCCTCGACGACACGGTCCAGCCCCTTGGCTGGAACCATCCGGCTCATCGTGAGAATCGCATTCGGTTGCAGCTTCATGCTCCGATCCAGCGTTTGTGGCCGTGGATTAAAGACGGAAGTATCAACACCGGGGTAGATCACATGAAGACGCTCGAAGTTGATGTCGTAATATTCCAATAACTGAATCCGGCTGGTTTCACTGAGCACCACCGTGGCGTCGGCCCGCCTGAGGATCCGCTGTTCGATCTGGTTGCGAACTTGGAACCGGTAGATGGATCGCAGCCGGGCCGGCGACGCTCCTTCGGCGCGCATCTCTATGTTCTTCACTTTTCCGGATGAGTGCGGCGTATGGACATGCGGAATTTTCTGAGAACGGGACAGGAGTATTCCTGCATAACCGCCATCCCAGTAGTGAGAATGGACCATGTCATAGCGGAGCCGTTTCCGGGCAATCCAGTCACGAATGCCTTTCACTAGAACCGGGATGGATTCGTAGATCTTCTCCTT
This sequence comes from uncultured Candidatus Saccharibacteria bacterium, assembly GCA_964476895.1. Taxonomy (GTDB): domain Bacteria; phylum Patescibacteriota; class SICC01; order SICC01; family SICC01; genus JALYJZ01. The sequence continues at coordinate 17,835 of CAYZCS010000002.1, forward strand.
CGAAATGAATGCCGTACCCCCGGCTTCCACCCGGACAATACGCACACCCTTGCCGATATGCTCCTCAGCAGGGAGGTCGCCGATCTGCCGGGTAAAGATGTCTACTTTCACGTTAGCCTTGGCCAATGCCTTGGCAAGCTGCAAAACATAGATGGTTTGCCCACCGGTGTCGGTTCGGCCCAGCGGCGGAGAACTCTGCACGTACCCGTGTGGATGAAGCATCATCACCCGACGGACTGGCCTGACCCTGGGAACGGTTTTGGTTTTGACAGTCATAGCTTCGAGCTTCATTCTACTCCGCGGAGCTGGAATCGGCACCAATGGTGCACTATGGTGTACTACACTTGAGGCTGATGACGGAGACAGACACCGGAGCAAAACGGATGGTCGATCGCCACGAAGCAACGTTCCGCCGATTGGCCGGCGGACGATCGCGGAAAGCGGGCAGGAGCTGAGTTCATGAAGAAAGTCACGGTCAATCCGATTTCCGCAGAAGCATATACGCGCATAGGGGCCGACATCGTTTCCACCGCCGACGGGACGGCGGTTTCGCTTAAGGGAAAACGCATCCTCCACGTGAACTCCACCGCCAATGGCGGCGGCGTGGCGGAGATCCTGCGGTCGGAGGTCCCGCTGATGCAGGATCTCGGCATCCGGGCCGAATGGCAGGTGATCGAGCCCGAACCCGACTTCTTCGAGATCACCAAGAAAATCCATAACGCCCTGCAGGGCGAGCAGGCCGACCTGACCGACGCGGAATGGGAACGCTACGAGACGGCCAGCAAGCAGCTTGGCACGCAGCTTGATCCGACCGCCTGGGACGCCATCATCATCCACGACCCGCAGCCGGCCGCCATCCCGTTCTTCCACACCGACGCCGACGCGGCCGAGTGGATCTGGCGGTGTCATCTCGACAGCTCCAAGCCGCTCCCCGCGGCCCAACAACGGTTCGTCCGGTACCTGAGGCCCTACGCGGGCGGCATCTTCAGCCTGGAAAAGTTCCGGCTGCCCGGTTTCGCCCCGGACCACTCCGCGATCATCCCGCCCGCGATCGACCCGCTGACCGATAAGAACCAGCCGATGACCGAAGCAGAAGCCCGGAAATTGGTCGGGCTGTGCCAAGTCGACCCCGACCGGCCGTTCATCATACAAGTCTCCCGCTTCGACCAATGGAAGGATCCCCTGGGCGTGCTTGAGGCCTGGCGGCTCGCCAGGCAACAGGTGCCCGAACTCCAGCTCGTCCTGATCGGTGGGACGGCGGACGATGATCCGCAGTCGCCGCGCATCCTCGCCCGGCTCCGTGAAGAAGCCAACGACCAGGACCATGGTCTCTGCATCCTCGCCGACACCGCCGACGACCGCACCGTGAAGGCGTTCCTGACCCTGGCCACGGTGGCGATCCAGAAATCCCTTCGTGAGGGATTCGGCCTCACCGTCACCGAGGCGCTCTGGGCCGGGACGCCGGTGATCGGCAGCAACGTCGGCGGCATCACGCTGCAGATCGAGAACGACGTGAACGGCTACTTGGTATCTACCGTCTCCGAGGCCGCGGAACGAATCGTCGAACTCTGCCGCGATCCGAAGCGCGCCAAACGGTTCGGTGAAGCCGGTCGGGAGATCGTCCGGGAGAAGTTCCTGCTACCACGCCTGGTCGCCGACGACCTGAAGCTCATCGAGGCCGTGCTGAACGGCGCATGAGCCGTATACTGGAGACATGATCGCCCAGCTGACCGGCACATTGCTCGAGAAAGAGCCGACCGGCCTGATCGTCGAGACCGGCGGCGTGGGATACCTCGTGGCCGTCCCCGTCTCAACGCTCGCCGCCTTGCCGAAGACCGGCGCGGAAGTGACCCTGTATACGCATCAGTACGTCCGCGAAGACGTGCTGGCGCTGTACGGGTTCGCCGCCAAGGCGGAGCGGCGGCTGTTCATGCAGCTCCTCGGCGTGTCAGGCATCGGTCCGAAGGTCGCCCTGGCGATCCTCTCCCTGGCTTCGCCGGACGACATCCGCGCGGCGATTTCCGCCGGCGATGCCGGCTTCCTGGCCTCGGTGCCGGGCATCGGCAAGAAGACGGCGGAACGCGTGGTGATCGACCTGCAGGACAAGATGGAGATGGTCACCAGCGAAGGCGCTCCGCGCGGCCAGGAAGAGGCCGTGGAAGCACTGGCAGCGCTCGGCTATTCCACCGCCCAGGCCAGGAAGGCCGTGCATGCGGTGGCCGGCGGCGCGGACTCGACCGAAGCCGTCATCAAGGCCGCCCTCAGGGAGCTCTCGTCATGAGCGACGCGCCCGACCGGCTGATCTCCGCCTCCACCACCGAGTCCGACGTGGCGCTCGACGTGGCGCTCCGGCCGAAGGCGCTCAAGGAGTATGTCGGCCAGGGTGACATCAAGGAGTCGCTGGGTATCCTGATCGAGGCCGCGACCAAGCGCGGCGAGGCCATCGACCATCTCCTGCTGTACGGTCCGCCGGGGCTCGGCAAGACCACCCTCGCCGGCGTGATCGCCCACGAGACCAACGCGACGCTCCAGACCACCAGCGGGCCGGCGATCGAGCGGGCCGGCGACCTCGCTTCGATCCTGACCAACCTGGAACCGGGCGACGTGCTGTTCATCGACGAGATCCACCGCCTGCCGAAGACGGTCGAGGAGATGCTTTACCCGGCGATGGAAGACCGGAAGATCGACATCGTGATCGGGAAAGGCCCCGGCGCCCGGTCGGTGCGGCTCGACCTCGAGCCGTTCACGATCATCGGCGCGACCACGAAGGTCGGCTCCCTCTCCTCGCCCCTCCGCGACCGGTTCGGTGCAACCTACCAGCTCGCGTTCTACTCCGACGAAGAGATGCGGAAGATCCTCGGCCGTTCGGCGAAGATCCTCGGCGTACAAGCCGACCGTGCCGCGCTCGACGCGTTGGCCGGCCGTTCCCGGCAGACGCCACGGGTGGCCAACCGGCTGCTCAAGCGGGCCCGCGACTGGGCCCAGACGCGCGGCACCGGCACGATCGACGGGCAGGCCGCCACCGAGTCGCTCAAGCTCGAAGGCGTTGACGAGCTCGGCCTCGACGCCACCGACCGCCGGCTCCTCAAGACGATCATCGAGAAGTTCAAAGGGGGGCCGGTCGGGCTCGGAACCCTCGCCGCGGCGGTCAGCGACGAGTCCGAGACCATCGAGGAAGTCTACGAGCCGTTCCTGATCCAGCTGGGCCTCCTCGAGCGCACGCCGCGCGGCCGCAAGGCCACGGAACAGGCCTACCGGCACCTCGGCATCGAGACTCCCGCGCCCCAGAAGAAGTTACTGTAGCTTGCATCGGGGCGTCCGCGGCGTTACGTTCAAAGCCAATGGCAATCATCATCATCTCGTATCTGCTGTACGCCCTGATCCTCACCGGGTTCGCCGTCGCGGCGATCTACCACGCCCGGCGGTTCGGGTTCCCCGGTGACCACACCGCGCTGGCGACAGGCACGTACCTCACGGTAGTCGTCCTGATCATCGCTACCACGGTCATCGCGCTCGGCGGGGCCGGCATCGGAGGAAACCTATGAGCGGCCGCTTCCCCGACCAACGGCCCGACGAGCAGGTGCTGGCGATCGTGCGGCCGCACTGGCTGGTAATACTGCCCGCGATCCTCCTGACCGGCGCGCTCGGCCTGCTGCCGCCGTTCGTCGTCTGGGGCGTGAACGCCGTTGACCTCGGCGTGAACGGACCCGGGGCGGCCGTGGGAATCACGATTATCTCCGCCTTCTACCTGACGCTTGCGACCTACTTCTACATCCGCTGGCTGGACTACTACCTCGACGTAGGCGTGGTCACCGACAAGCGCGTCGTGGACATAGACCAGCTCGGGCTCTTCCGCCGGAACGTGGACGAGCTCGATCGCAAGGTGATCCAGGACGTGACCGTCTCCCGGCACGGGTTCCTGCAGACGATCTTCAACTTCGGGAACCTGGAGATCCAGACGGCCGGCGAGCGGCGGAACTTCGAGTTCCGCGGCATCCCGAACCCGGAGAAGGTCCAGCACCTGGTCGCGCGGGCACAGGACAAACGGGACGATGGGGGCGGCGGCGCGTCCGGCGGCTCAGGTACGGATTCGCAACCAGGCGGACCTGCCGCGTCGCAGAGCAAGCCTTCGCAGCACCACCGGCCGACGCAACAGCCGCATCCGACGAAACCCCGACCGACCCCACACGGGCAGCAAGCTGCACAACCGGAACGTCCGGCTCCGCCGAAGCGTCCGGACCAATCCAGCCAGGGCCTGCCGCGGGAGTTCGAGTAACGTTAATTCCACCATTGGCACTAGGTTTTGAGAACCGGCTTAGTTGCAGGTCATTCATGGGTCACTAAGCGTCGCATCGCTCCCGGAGGCAACGCGTCTTTCTCGAACCGCTCAAGCAGCGAAGTCAGGACAGGAGGCGCCTAGCCTCAGCTACGGCCTTATCGCAACAGCCGCCAAATTTAAATTGGTACCCATCGGCAGTTTGGTCGACGCCTGTAACCCGTGGAGGTTTGTTGTGAACTGGGCAGCGCGCACTCTGGACCTTCTTGGTAACCCCTTCGATGGTCAATCTCCGGACCTCACCTTCGAGGCCGTCTGTGAACTGGCGCTGACTCACTTTTCTACCCCCGATGCGATACTCGATTTTCACACTCATGAGATTACCGTAAGATTGCGAGTGCTACCACCGGCCGTCTTGACCGCTTGACGAGCCGCGTCCGCCCACCCTTTCGGTACACAGAGGATGAATGGGCATGGAGCACCAGTCCCAGTCATAGAGCGGTTCGAAAAGTCACGAAATTGCTCCTGGGACGTTGCCGAGGTGAGGTCGCTCCCGATCTTGGCCTCGCCGATCAAGAGAACGCCTCCTTTCGTGCCCAGTGCATCGGGTTCATGTGCGCCAACGGCGTAGGGGTCGGGGTAATTGAGGCCACCGGCCGCGTTGGTTACTTCGACGCCTTGGCCTTTCATGTATCCAACCAGGCCTGCGACTAATCGTTGATGTTCGGGTGTTTCAGCCATATAACTCCTTTCGGCTTAACTTTTCATTATGCAAAATCCACTTTGCAATCTAACTCCGGACTTGTCAACCGTTTCGATTAAGTTTTCAATTGGTGAAGTGGAGGATTACGCAGCACTTGGTAAACGGATACGGCAAGCCAGGGAAACAGCCGGCTTGCTCCAAACCGAGCTGGCCGAAAAGGTCGGCCTGGAGTCGGGTACTTCGATTTCGTTGATCGAGTCTGGATCTCGGAAGCCAAGCGTTGGCGCGCTTAACCGAATTGCTCAGGCAACAAAGACGGATGTCTCCTACCTAATAGGCGCTGACACGCCTAACGTCCGTGGAACACTCAGAGCCGAAGGTCTTTCACTGAAAGATGTGGCGGTGATTGAAAACATCATCGAATTAATGAAGAAGGGAGACGATGGAGGCAACGCCTCCGGGCCGGCGCGCCGCCGCTAAGCTGGCGACGAAGCTTCTGAGTGATTGCGGGCAGGCTCCCCCGGTCGTCCTGCGTGAGGTTTTTAAGCATGTGGCAGGAAAGATGCCAATAGCGGTAAAGCCAGTCGACGGGTCAGAGCAGTTTGATGGAGTCCGTCTTACCAACGGGAACAAGATCGTAATTGCTTATAACAAGAACAAACCACCAACTCGCCAGCGCTTTACCCTGGCCCATGAGTTAGGGCACTGCCTCCTGGGGCACGGGGAACAAGGCAGCACACTAGATCTCTCAAGCAAAGAGCCAGAAGAGATCGAAGCCAATGCATTCGCAGCTGAGCTTTTGATCCCGCGGCGGGCCTTAGCTGAAGAGGTCGCCCAAAATGGGTTTGATCCCGAGACAACGGCGCGGCGCTACAAGGTGAGTGTCTCCGCACTTTGGTGGCGGCTTCGCGAGACAAACCTGATGATGAAGGTGCGCTAACGATTCCTTGAATTGCCTCTCTCTGGGATAGTTGGTAGGTGAAGGATGCTTCTCAGCGAGGGATGGCTGCGGCGAAGAAAGACGGAATGCCCCGGCAGGCGCGATCTGGCGGGCGGGCGCTCGATGTATGGGCAGTGCCGCGTGAGAAACCGGATATGGATCGGTTCGTGGCGGTGCTGGTGACGCTGGCGCTAAGGCGCGTAGAGAAGGAGCAGGCAGCGAAGCAGGCTGGGCCAGAAGGAAGCGGGAGCAAGCGATCCTAGGCATTGGAGCCGTAGAGGCGACGATGGAGCTCAGCGAGAGACCTCCGGATCTTCGGGTTTGAGAACTGCCCAGTTAGCTCCACCGATTGGTACTAAATTTCTAGAATCTCTTTCTTGCGTATTTTTAACGGTAAACAGCTGCTACCCTAGTTGGTTAGGAATGGTTTCCCACGCTTTGTCTAGAAAATTTATATAATCTTCCCCATCACCACCGCTCTCGCCCGGCAGTGCGCATGGTCATACCCCATGCCTCGTACCTCTTCCCACGATGCTTCATACCAACGGTTGCCTCCGTCATGCTTGAGGTAATACACCTCAGAGAATGGAATCTTTCCCCGCTCTAGCAGTCGATCAAGATACATGTTGTAGCCGAGCGGCACCGTGAGGAAGATTTCACCACCAGACGCCAAAAGTGAACGAAGGTGTGTGATTACCCGTGGAATCTTTTGTGAATCCCGTTGCTCAAGGTTTGGCCGAGTGTCGTTGGTCATCGCGATACTGTCCCAGCCGATGTGCTCAATGGTAGAGATACTAATGATCAAGTCATACGGCTCCTCCGCCATGAAATCAAGAATGTCATGGTTGATTACACGCGGCCCCGGCTCGTACTTATCCACCACATCATGGCGATGACCGCGGCGGAAGTAGTATGGAGTGACGTTCCCCACCTCAAGGATTCGCTGACCGCGGTAGCGGCGGAGTATCTCCCGAGCTAACGGCAATTCCACCTGCCGCTCGTTTAGCCAGGTGGAGTTGTATGAATGGCGGATGTAACGGTACCGTTTCTCGCCAAGTCGGAAGTACTGCGGTACGTACCGTTGTGGAGCAACAGCTACTTGGTGCTTTAGCTGCCGAAGGGCATCCAGCACATCCATACAATCAAGGCTAGCAAATGATAGTAATAGTATCAAATGTTAGTCATAGGCTTGCGGTATGGTTACTACCGCAGAAGCACGGTTTCTCAATAGCGTCAGCAAGCGGATCGCAGAGAAGCGAAAGGCAATAGGATACTCTCAGCTCAGACTTGCTAAAGAGAGCGGCCTGACAGAACGGCACATCGGTCATATCGAGCAGGGTCGTCGGAGACCCACACTCTTAACTCTCTATCGCCTCGCACGGGGACTCGACGTGGACGTTTCAGAACTATTAAAGGAACTATAGGCAAGCAGCCCCTAGCAACGCAACTAAATCTCCCTGTTGCTTTATAATTCACACAAGCAATCTACCATAAGGCCAGCAGGCCGTCAGTCCGGGCGCTCCGGACTAGTACAGGTTCGCGATCGACACGCCGGTGTAGTAGAACCCGAGAATCGTCGCGTAGCTCTGGCCGGCCGCGGCACGCCGGTAGGCACCCCACTGGCTCATACCGATGCCGTGCCCGAATCCCTTGCCGGAGAAAATGAAGTCCGTGCCGCTCTTGCTAACGCCCGTCACCTGCGAACTCGGTAGGCCCAGCCGGCTGCGGTGGGTATCGGCCGCCAGCGTGTAATCCTTGGTCGCGCAGCCGCTCCCCGAGAGCCGCACCGTCTTCATCCGGCCGGAGGCGTACGTTGCCGGAACGCTGACGCCGGTCACCGTGCAGCCGTAGCCGTAGTTCGTCTTGATTGTGTCGCGGGCGGTCGTGTCCGGCCAGAGATGGTCGGTGTCGGACGCCAACGAGTAGCCATCGGACTTGCCGCGCAGGTAGTCGATCGGGTTGCCGCCCCAGACTTCCTCGTTCGAGGCGGTGTGGCCGGCCGCGTTCGAGCTGTAGAACGCCTGGATCAGGTTGCCGTCGCGCTTGACCACTTTCCCCTTGGTCGCGCTGATCGCGCTCACGTGGTTCGGCTGGATCGCCTCACGGTTGTAACCGCGGTAGACCTGGTCGCGGGTGTCGTCGTACAGGTCGAAGATGTCGGTCTTCGGGGCGTTGATCTGCCGGGCCGCGTAGGTGCGTGCCGCTACGACCTGCGTCTTGATCGCCTCGGTCGGCCAGGAATCCGGCACCTCACCGAGGCCGCGTAAATACTCCTCGAGGTACAGCGTGTTCACCGCCCAGCTGCCGACGGTACCGTTGCGGATCGCAATGGAACCACGGAACCGGTTGTTCGAGCCGCCGTCGGCCAGATCGGAGACCGTGAAGAGGTTCGTGGCGCCCTGCTCGGCGGTGAGGGCGCAACACGAGGTGATCGTCCCGCTCGGCAGGATCGCCTGGTAGGAAGAGCCGGTATACCGGAGCGTGACGGTCTGTCCGGCGCTGGCCGTACCGCGGACCGCCCCAAGCACGTCCCGGATCGTCACGGTACCGTCCGACGTGAACGTCATCGAACCCTGCTGCGCCAACCCCACGTCGATCGGGTGGCTGACCGTCATGTTCCAGTAGATGCCGATGTCGCGCAGCCAGGCGATTCCCTCCACGACCGGGCGGAAGTATTCCTTGTACGTCCCAGGGGCCGGGTCGCCGACGACGTCGAATTCGAACTCACCGACTTCGCCGGGCGCGATGGTCGTCTCACCGTCCACGTTCTTGCCCGTGTCCGTTATGTTCCGCGTGAGCTTGATCCGATTCATGCCGACCCAGCCGGCGGCCGTCCCGTCGTTCGTGAATCCGGAAAGCCGGTCCTGCGGCCGGTCGGTACCGAGCCGGACCGGGTTCGAGCCGTCCGATTGCCAGTTCGAGGAACCGATGTTCTTGAGGCGGATGCTCACGGTAGCGGTCGCGCCTTCTTCCATCACCGGATGGGCGCTCTGGCTCACCCACTCGTAGTCATACGCCTGCGATGGTACGACGATGGACCAGTAGATGCCGATGTCCTTCAGCCAGGAGAAACGCTCGATCAGCGGCTGGAAGTATTCCTTGTGATTGGTGCCGCCGGACGGCGCCTTGAAATCGAACCGGAACCGGGCGGTCTCGCCGGGCTCGACCGTATTTGTCTCGGTGAGGACACCGCCGGACACCGTCCCCTTGAACGCGCCGATGCGGTTCGGAACCTGCCAGGTGTCGTTGTAGGTGATGCTCGAACGGTCCCGGGTGCGGCTGGTACCCAGCTTGAAGTCGAATAACGTGTCGTTGCGCCAGGTACCGCTCCCGGTGTTCTTCAGGTCGATCGTCACCTCCTGCCGTTCGTTCGGCTGCATCACGCCGCTGGTGTTGGTCTGGCTGACATACTGGTAGGCGTAGGTTTCCCCCGACACCGTCGGTTCCAGGTACATTCCCCAATCCTCAAGCCAGGTCACGCCTTCGGCGACCGGCTGGAAGTATTCCCGGAGGTTCGCCACGGTGGTCCGCGGTGGCGCCGTCATCGTGAAGCTGAACCGGGCGGTTTCGCCGGGCTCGATGGTGCCGATGGTCGTGACCGAACCGTCGCCTTCGACGCGCCCCGCAAAGCTTCCCGTCCGGTTGGGCGCCAGCCAGGTCGAGTTATAGAACGGCGATACGCGATCGCGCGGATGACTCGTGCCGAGCCGGACCGGATTAGAGCCGGTATTCGACCAGGCCAGCGAACCGGTGTTCTTGAAGTCCACGTGTACCGTCGCATCCTCCCCCGGACTGATCGAGGGGTGCGCCGACTGCCCGGCCCAGCGTGCCGAATACGGCTTGAGCTGGTCCAGCGCGCGCTTGGCGTTAAGCCGTCCATGGCCGTAGAGATCGGTCCGGGTGGCCCCGTTCATGCCGGATACCTTGTCCGCGGACTTGTGAAGGATGCTCCTGACCTGGGCCGTGGTCAGTCCCGGGTTGATGCTCTTGAGCAGGCTCGCCACACCGGCCACGTGCGGCGTGGAGAGCGAGGTGCCGCTGGCGTTGATGTAGCTCGTAGTGCTGAGCCCGGCGCCCCGGATGCCGGAACCCGGCGCGACCAGGTCCAGTTCCGGACCTCCGTTGGAGTAGCTGGCACGGACGTCGGTCGAACCGGTAGCACCGACGGCAATCGCGTCCGGGTGTTTGGCCGGATAATCCACCACGGTCGAAGAGCCGTCGTTGCCGGAGGCGGCGACCACGATGGTCCCGCGGCCCGTCGCATACTCGATGGCCGCGTCGGTCATGGCGTCGCTGTCCACACCGAACGCGCCCAAGCTGAGGTTCGCGGTCTTCGCACCTACGACGGAAGCGTACCGGATACCCTCGGCCACGTCGGAGAAGAAGCCGAACCCATCGCTGTCGAGGACCTTCACCGCGACGATCTTCGCCTGCCAGTCCACACCGGCGATACCGGTGGCGTTATCGGTCGCGGCGCCGGTGACCGACGAGGTCAGGGTGCCGTGGCCGTGGTCATCCAATGGGCCGTCGGCGTCATTCTGGAAGACGCCGCTTTCCGGCTGGGTCGCGTTCACGAAATCCATTCCGTGATAATCGTCGATGTACCCGTTTCCATCATCGTCGATACCGTTGTCGGGCGTTTCGCCGGCGTTCGTCCACATCCGTGCGGTCAGGTCCTCGTGACTCCGGTTCACCCCCGTATCGATGTTGGCGGACAGGAGCGAATCGTCACCGATGGTCCGGTCCCACGCCTGCGGGGCGTCGATCTTCGGCAGGTTCCACTGGTGAGACGCGTACTGCGGGTCGTCCGGTGTCCGGGTGGCGGTGACCACGTAGTCGGGAGTCGCCTGCGTAACGCCCGGGACTGCGGCCACGGATTGCCGCTCCGACTCGAGCGGACCGTCGATTGCCAGCAGGTAGGTGTCGGGCAGGGTAGTCGGCGTGAGCCGGTCGCCGAATCGGGCCTTGGCCTCGTCGCCCGCCAGGGTCACGACCAGGCGGTCTGCCGCCGCCTTGGCTTCACGGCCGTCCACCTCCACCCGCTCGACGGGTTGGCCGGCGACTTCGGTAACGCGCTCGATCCGCTCGACGGTGTCGAGCGCTGCCGGGGCCGCCGGGGCGGCCTGACGGGAGAGAAGGACGACGCCGGCTATCGCCGTCACTGCTGCGCAGGCCGTGACGATAGCCGAATGGGCGAGAATCCTTCTGGTGCTCCGTGTCATGTTGGTTTCTAGAAAATTGTCTAAGCATAGCGAAAAAAGAGCCGTTTGTCAAGTCTCCCTGCCGCATCCCCGCGCCTAGAGGTCTGATATGCTGCTCGTATGCAAAAACCGACCATCCTCTATGACCTGTCCGCGATCGTGCACGATGACCTCGCCGCCGAAGCGGGAACTATCGCCGAAACGCTGGAGCGTTCGGAGGATGACGTGATCGCCGCGGTCGCCGAATCGAAACCGGCCTACGACCGCGGAGAGATCACCCAGAGCGAGCACTGGGGTCAGGTCGCGCTCAAGTTGGCCCTTGAGGAAATCGACACGTTGTCCATGTTCGCGATCAACGGCGCGGAGGTGGAGCAATCGGTGCTCGGACGGATTCGCGTGCAATCGCCGACGCACGTGCTCGGCCTGGTCTCCGACGCCACGCCGGATTTCGTGGGTCATTTCCGGAAACGCTACCAGCTCGACGAGCTGCTGCACGTACATGTGATCGGCTCGGAGCTCGACGAAAACCGCGACTATCCGGGCCTGCTCAAGCTGTCAGCGGAGCGGCTCCAGCACCCGCGGGAGGGGCTGCCGTTCGTGGATATCAAGCCGGTGCACCTGGAAACCGCCAAGGGTCTCGGCATGCGGCCGTTCGACGTCCGGGAGCATCCCGGGGTGTTCCCCGGTCATTGAACTTGTTCCAAAGCCGGCGAAACGCTCATCGTCCTTTGGCTGCTTTCAGGAGCAGCTTCGGGAGCGAGCTACCCATCTTCAGGCGGCGCACGTCGAACGTGCGGGTGCGAACGTTCTCTTTCCCTTGGATCAGGTCTGCCAACGTTATGCCGGATACGGTGCCGTTGGTAAGCCCCCACTTCATGAAGGCCGTCGCCACGTAGAGACACTTCGATCCCGGGAGGAGCTTGCCAATCAACGGCATGTTGTCTATCGAGAGGTAGTCCCAGGTGTTCCAGCGGTATTCGACCGGACCGGCGTTGAGCCGCTCCCGGGCATAGCCCGCCAGCCGCCGGTACCGCCGGTTAGCGGTGCCGCCGCCGAAGTACGGCACGTGGCTTTCGCCACCGACCAGGAGCAGGTCGGTGCCGTCCACGGTAACCGGCAGGATGGAGCGCAGCGGTCCGTCGTAGGTGATGTACATACCGCGCAGGCCGTTGCTCGGTTTGGTCGCCACGACGTAGGATTGCAGCGGATATTCGATCGTGCAGTAGAGTCCGCGGCTTGCCGGTTGGAACGGCACGTTCGTGGCCATGATCACGTGTGGAGCGGTAACCGTGCCGTCTGCCGTCTCGACCCGGCACGGCTTTCCGTCTTTGATGCCGCTCACCTTGACCTTGCTTCGCTCGAAGATCCGACCGCCATTGCCCTGGACGGCCTCTGCCAATCCGAGCAAGTACTTACGGGAGTGGAACTTGGCCTGACCGGTGAATCGAACGGCGCCTTGGACGGAAAACGGCAGCGGCGTCTCGACCGTGAATTCGGCCGGCAGTCCCAGCTCCCTGGCGGTCCGGGCCTCCGCTTTGAAAGCCGCGACCCGGTCGGCCCGTTCCGTAAAGACATAATTGTCATCACGCTGCCAGTCGCAGTCGATGCCCTCCTGCGTGATGATACCTTCGATCTCACCGATCGCGGTTTGGTTCGCCTCGGCATAGGTCCGCGCGGCCTCCCTGCCGACGTCACGCGCGAGACGGTCGTACGCGAGGCCATGCTGGGACGTGACCTTGCCGGTGGTGTGGCCGGTAACGCCCGAACCGATCGTGCCCTTCTCCAGCACCGCCACCGTCAATCCGGCACGCTTCAGGAAGTAGGCCGCGGTCAGACCGACGATTCCGCCGCCGATAATCACCACATCGGCATGCGTATCGCCGGCCAGGGCCGGATAGCCGGGACTGGCCATGCTGTCCGTCCAGTACGAAACGTCCTTGCCGAGCGGTACCGCCATCGTGGGAAGAGTGTACCGATGTCTCCCGTGTCGTCAATGGAAAGCTGCCTACTAAAACTAACTGTACAAACGAATTAAGGCGGATAGATACAGCGGTGATGTGTACACAGGCCGAGCCGCCGCAACGAATCTATCGCTTGTCAGTCTAAATCCGTAGGTGTAAGCGGTTCGATTCCCCGCTCTCTCATTGCCGCATTTCTGCGTTGCTCGGCTGCTAGAATCTCAGCCTGCCTCTCGGCATCAAGCCCTTCAAACCACTCCCGATTCTCCGGGAAAATTACTGCCTCGGCTTCACCAACCTCGATTTTTTTGGAATCTGACATAACGAAGTAGATTATCACATGTTAGACATCGAGAAAAACGCACTATGAACAAATCCTAGCTGCTCGTATCTAGCCAATGAAAAGCGGTTTCAATCTGATCGATCAACCGAGGGATGGTGCGGGAGATGCAGGGTGATTATGACGTGGTGTCAAAATACGCGTAGCCTGCAGAGCTCCCGGCTTATCCGTCACAACCATCCGTGTTTACTCCAGCCAGCCGAGGTCCTTCAGGGCCTGACACTCCGTGCAAAGCTCCTTCGGAGGACTGGTGTAGTTCTCGGGAAGCCTGTCGGACTGGTGTCCGCAGCTGATGCAGTAGAAGTGCATCGGGGAACCGGCTGGGAGTTGGCTATCGTTGATCTGCTCTGGCTTGTTCGCGCGCCGCTCGGCAAGTGCCTGTAAGGCGGCTTCGCGACCATCGGTGGTGGCAAGTGCCATGATGTATCTCCTTTGGTTGTGACGGGTCGATCGACCAGATTGTGAAAGAACTCAAAATACTACTACGATTGAGGTCTTTATCCAACGGTGCCCCGGGAGGGTCTCGAACCCCCGACACATGGGTTAAAAGCCCACTGCTCTGCCAACTGAGCTACCGGGGCAGCCCACATATTGTACCCCGCCTGACCGTTCTGGCTAAGAAAGTTGAGCGCTCACTGCCTCGTGTCAGGAAACGCTCAGGATCCGGAAATAAGAACGTTGCTCTCCGTCGGGGAAATCCCGAGAAAGCGTTTCCGACGCGACGGCAGTGGGCGCGACTACTCTTCTTCCGGATCCCGCACGAACATCATCACGATGATCGGCAGGAGCGTCCAGACGAACAGCGCTGTCTCGGTCGCGAACAGGTTCTGCGTGGCATCCAGCAGTGCGGCCCGGCGGTCGGGCGGCACGAACGAGAGCACCACGGAAACGAGCAGTCCCGCGTGGAGGATCGAGAAGATGATGATCTGCCAGGCCTTGCCCTGGATCTCGGTGGCAGCGAACGCCCGCCGTAGCGCGGAATTCGAGAGGAAGAAGAAGATCAGCAGCATCGTGGCCACGAACGCCGTGATCTGCACTACGAAGAACGGGCTGGAGCCGACGGTGACGTCCTGGGCCCCGCCAAGGAACGGTGCCGTCTGCGTAAGTGCCAACGCCATGTACGTGCTGACCAGGAGCACCATGATCCGCGAGCGCCCCAGCGTGAAGCCGTAGACGAACGTCGCGACGATGAAGAAAAGGAAAATGAACAAATCCCAACTGGGGCTGTTCACATCTAGTCCGGTAAGAAATTCCACGGTTCGTTCGTTTTGGTTTCTGAAAAAAGCGTACTACTTCCACAGGCAGGCGACAAGCCGGAAACTACAATCCGAGCTTGCCGAACAGCCCGGATTTGCCTCCGGCATCCGCACCGCTGTGCTTGCCAAGCTCCTCCACGAGCTTCTTTCCTTCCGCGGAAAGCTTCTTCGGCACGACCACGTGGACGGTCACGACGAGGTCACCGCGCGCTGCCGAACCGAGCTTCGGCATGCCCTCGCCCCTCAACGTGAATGGGGTCTCGCTCTGGGTCCCTGCCGGAATCTTCAGCTTCGCCGTATCTCCGGTCGGAGTCGGGACGTCGAGGGTAGCCCCGAGCGCCGCCTGCGAAAAGCTCACCGGCACCGTGATTTTGAGGTTCGAACCGTCGCGTTCGAAGACCTTAGAGGGTTTCACGCGGATGATCACGTACGCATGGCCGGGCGGCGCCCCCCGTTCGCCGGCCTCGCCGGCCCCTTGCACCCGGATCGTCTGACCGTCGTCGATGCCCGGCGGTATCTTCACCTTGAGCGTCTCTTTCTTCTGTACCCGTCCTTCGCCACCGCAGGTCGGGCACGCCTTTTCCGGCCGTTTGCCCTCGCCGTGGCACTCCGGGCACGGGGTTACCTGGGCCATCGTGCCGAGGATCGTCCGCCGGGTGACCTGCACCTGGCCCTGGCCATCGCAGCGCTGGCAGGTCACGATCTTCGCGCCCTTGGCGGCGCCGTTGCCGCTGCAGGTCTCGCAAGTCGCACGCCGCGTCAGCGACACTTCCTTGTCCGCACCACGGACGGCTTCTTCGAAATCGACGGTCACGCTTACCTGCAGGTCGGAGCCGCGCGCCGGACCACGCTGCCGCGTACCACCGCCGAACCCGCCGAAGAACTGTTCGAAGATATCGCCGAACCCGCCGAAGTCGACACCTTCGGCGCCGCCCTGGAATCCGCCGAATCCCTGGCCGCCGAAGCCACCCGGGCCAGCACCGGCGCCGGCCGCACCGGCATGGCCAAACTGGTCGTACGCCGTCCGTTTCTTGTCGTCGGAGAGTACCTCGTACGCCTCCTGGACTTCACGGAACTTGCGTTCGTCCTCCTCGGTACCGCCTTTGTCGGGATGGTACTTGTGTGCCAGCTTCCGGTAGGCCTTCTTGATATCATTCGTCGAGGCCTGCCGCGAAATACCGAGAATGTCGTAATAGTCCTTGCTAGTAGGCATAGCGTGTCTAGTTTAGGGAATTATCGCCGTACCGTCAGGTGGTTACCGTGCGTTCGGCAACAGTTCGGGTCCCGCGATCGCGCCGAACAACACGCCCACGACGAGGGCACCGAGCACCATCAGGATGATCAGCAGGCTTTTGACGGAAGCCGAGGCGTAACTGGCGTAGGCCGCCAGGTTCGGAGGTTTGATCGAACCGACGATCATGCCGAGCGCGAATCCTGTCAGCACGGCCCAGCCGAACGCCTCACCCCTGCCCGCGATCGCCAGGACGCCGCCCAGTCCCACGCCGAGCGCCGCGCCGAGCGCGCCGACTTCGGCCCCGCGGAGCAGCGTGTAAAACAGGTTGAACCGGCCCTGCCCGCTCCGGAGCTTCTCGACGGTATCGCCGTCGGATCCGGCCACGGCGCCGGCCAGGACGCCGAGCAGGATCAGGGACACGGTGAAGATACCCGTCCCGGCCGCGGCGTCGATCGTACCGCCGAGCAGGCCGCCGTAGTAGGCGAGACCGAGGCTCATCAGGATCGTCCGGGCCAGCGTGTAGCTCCGGCCCAGCCAGCCGGTACCGAGGAACGTCTCGACCTTGAAATTATAGTCCGCTCCCCAAAGCAATCCCACGACCAGTCCCGGTATGGCGCCCAGGACGCCGGCGGACGGATCGATCCGGGTGGCGGTGAGGTATTCGAGCGAAAGGGCGAGCAGGCCGCCGACCAAGGCCGCGATCAGTCCCCAGGCTATCGTCCGCATGAGTGCCGCACGGATCAGCGCCTGCCGGTAGGGCCCCTGTGCCGCGGCAGCCTCTGCCTGTGACGCACCCGGGCGCGCGGCACCGGCGCCGGACACACCACCGCCTCGTACGCCGGGATCCGCGATCTGCTGGTCGTAGTCGGCGCGCTTCAACGAATCGGACAGCGTGCCATACGCTTCGTTAATCCGCTTGAACTGCTCTTCCGCCTGATCGCCCTTGTTGACGTCCGGATGATACTCCCGGGCCAACGTCCGGTATGCGCGTTTGATTTCCTCCGCGGTCGCCGTCCGGGACACGCCGAGGACGTCATAGTAGGTCTCTTTGGACATGCTTCTAGCCTACTGTCCCGCGGACATCCGGTACACCAGCGCCGTCCGGAATCCGTCCCGACCGCCGCTCACCTGATGTAGCGGCCGCCCGTCGGGAACCCCGTCGAAGCCGGGCGCCCGCAATAGGACAAGGTCTCCGGGGCCGGTCTGCCAGCTTTCCAGCAACGGTGCTTGCAGTCGCGCTGCGAGCACCTGGTCATCCGGAAGTTCATGCTGCGGATCCGGATCTTCGACGATCGAGAACGTGGCCGATCCCTCCAGGGTCAGTGAGGCAACCAAGAAGCCGTAGCGCTTCTCGTCGTAGTGCGGCGTAATGCCAACATCCCCCGGCGGGTAACGATGGACCGACACATGGTCGGGCACGTACCGTTCGCTTCCCGTAATCGGCGGCTCCGCGGTCCGGTAAATGTCTGTCAGCCGCCGTCCGACCGATTCCAATAGGGGATATCCGCTAAACGGAGGGGTCACCACGTAACTGGCGATCCGTTGTTCCGCTTTCAGATACCGCTGTTCCTGCCACTCGAATTCCGACCCGGACACTTCCGTCCGTAACGCATCGACCGTCGCCGCATCCAGAAAGCCCGGCACGAATGCTCCGCCGCGCTCCCGGACTTCTGCCAACGCATGGCGGATCTCCGTTTCCGGCGCTCGTTCCGCCGGTACGCCGGTCTCGGGATAATCATCGGGTCGTTTCATGTTCCTCCTTACTGGTTCCAACGGTTATGGTCCGTACTCCGGACTGTTGCACGCCGCGCATCCGCATGCAGAAATGCTCCGCCGTGACGGTGACCGATAGCTCCCGGGGCGCGAGGATACCCTCGAGTGCGTCGACCACCTGCTGGGTCAGGCGTTCCTGGGTCTGCGCGCGTCTGGCGAAAGCCGATACGACCCGGGAGAACTTGGATAGCCCGAGGACACGACCTGACGGCACGTATCGCACCGTGACGTCGCCCGTGAACGGCAGGAAGTGATGCCGACAAAGGCTGCTGAACGGAATCGGCCCGATCGTGAGCACGCCTCCGAAACCGTCCGACGGAAACGTCCGGGACAAGCCGGCCACGTCCACTCCATAGCCCGACAGGAGTTCACGATATGAGTCCGCCACGCGGGTCGGCGTGGCGGAGAGAAGTTCGGAATGGGGCAGGCCGGAACGGCGGAGGACTTCGGTGACGAGTTCCTCGGTGGTATGCGCTACGAGGCTGGTAGATGCGTACCCATTGAAAGTACGTTCAGTCTAACACCCTCATGGCCGTTTGACTTCCCGTTTGAAGTCCACGCCGCCGGAATCCGCGTTCACGTAAATCTCGAGCCGGAGATCGCTGCCGTCTCCGGTCTCATACCGGAAGTACCACTGGAGCGGGTAGGCTCCCATCTTCGAGAGCTGCTGGAGGACCGTATACCCGGCCAGGTGCGCTTCGCGGAACGACTCGCCGCCCGCTTCCTCGGCGATCCGGAGCGCCTCGTCCGGCGGTACCTTCCAGGCGGCCACGTCGATCGGATTGAAAAGCAGTTCGAACGGCTGCTTCTCGACCGTCCGGTCGGATACGTCGTCCCCCTGGAACTCGACTTCGAACGTCGAGCGGGGTTCGGCCAGCGACGAGAATGCGTAGATGACCGGCGTGGGGGCGGCCGGGGCCAGTGTGCCGCTGAAGCGCCGGTACACCCGGGCCAGCTCCGCGTTCTCCTGCCACTGCTTGGCGCGCTCCAGGGCCTCGGTGTACCGGCCCTTGGCTTCGTCGATCGGGCTAGGGGTCTCTGAAACCGCGGGGGTCGGCGTGGGTTCCGGCTTGCTGTCGCAACCGGCGATACCCAGCACGGCGCCGGTGATTACCAGGAGCGCCGCGGTGTTTCCGAGTTTGCGCACTATTCGCATGCGACCATCGTACCGTGCAGCCCGGCGCCTCGCGAGGTACCGGGCTGCTTGCTCCGTCTTCGGCTACTTCTTCCCGTCGTCGCCGGAAGCGTCGGACTGCTCCGAATCGTCCTTCGATTCTGCTCCACCGTCCGTCCCGCCGCTCGCCGATTCTGCGTCGCCCGCGGTGTCGTCGCCGGATGAATCAGACTGGTCGGCGGTCGTGGTGTAGTCGACGCCTTCGTCCTCGCCGCCGGACTGGTCAGGGCCGCCCTGCTCCGTACCGCCATCCTGTTGGTACATCGCCGCGCCGATCTTCTGGATCGCTTCCGAAAGCTCGTCCGTCTTCTGCTTGATCACATCGAGATCGTCAGCACCCATCGCTTCGCGGAGCGCCTTGATCTTCTCATCGACGTCCTGCTTGTCCGACTCGGTGACCTTGTCGCCCGCATCCTTCAGCGTCTTCTCGCTGGTGTAGATCAGGTTGTCCGCGGCGTTGCGGGCCTCGATCAGGCCGGCGCGCTTCTGGTCTTCCGCCTCGTGTTCCTGCGCTTCCTTCCGCATCTTCTCGACCTCCGCGTCGGACAGGCCGCTGGACCCCTGGATCGTGATCTTCTGTTCCTTGCCGGTGCCCTTGTCCTTGGCCGAGACGTTCAGGATGCCGTTGGCATCGATGTCGAACGTCACCTCGATCTGCGGCACGCCGCGCGGCGCCGGCGGGATGCCGTCGAGCACGAACCGGCCGAGCGACTTGTTGTGCCCCGCCATCGGCCGTTCGCCCTGGACCACGTGCACGTCCACCGAACCCTGGTTGTCCGCCGCCGTCGAGAAGACCTGGCTCTTGCTGGTCGGAACCGTGGTGTTCCGCGGGATCAGCGGCGTGGCTACGCCGCCAAGCGTCTCCAGGCCGAGCGTGAGCGGCGTGACGTCGAGTAGGAGCAGGTCCTTCACGTCGCCGGAGAGCACGCCGCCCTGGATCGCCGCGCCGAGCGCGACCGCTTCGTCGGGGTTCACATTCTGGTTCGGTTCCTTGTCGAAGGTCTCCTTCACCGCGGCCTGTACCGCCGGCATCCGCGTCATGCCGCCGACGAGGATCACCTCATCGATATCCGACGTCTTGAGCCCCGCATCCTCCAGCGCCTTCTGGCAGGGCTGCTTGGTCCGGCCGATCAGGTCGCTGGTCAGCTGTTCGAGCTTGGCCCGGGTCATCGTCAGGTTCAGGTGCTTGGGGCCGGAGTCGTCCGCGCTGATGAACGGAATGTTGATCTCCGACTCGCCGGTGGTGGAAAGCTCGATCTTCGCCTTCTCCGCCGCCTCCTTGAGCCGCTGGAGCGCCTGGCGGTCCGTGGAGAGGTCCACGCCCTGGTCTTTCTTGAACTCAGCCACCAGGTGGTCGATGATCGCCTGGTCGAAGTCGTCGCCGCCGAGGTGCGTGTCACCGTTGGTGGACTTCACCTCGAACACGCCGTCGCCGAGTTCCAGGATCGTGATGTCGAACGTGCCGCCGCCGAGGTCGAAGACGGCGATCTTCTCATCCTTTTTCTTGTCGAGACCGTACGCCAGCGAGCTCGCGGTCGGTTCGTTGATGATCCGCTTCACGTTCACGCCGGCGATCTTGCCGGCATCCTTGGTCGCGTTCCGCTGCGAATCGTTGAAGTAGGCCGGCACGGTGATCACCACGTCGGTGATTTTCTCACCGAGGAACGTCTCCGCGTCCGCCTTTATCTTCTGGAGGATCATCGCCGAGATCTCCGGCGGCGTGTAGGACTTCTCTCCCATCCGCACCTTCACCTCGCCGTGCGGGCCCTCTTCGAGCGCGTACGGAAGCAGCTTGGCTTCCTTCTGGACGATCGGGTCCTTGAACTTGCGGCCCATCAGCCGCTTCACCGAGAAGATCGTGTGCTCGGGATTGGTGACCTGTTGCCGTCGCGCCACCTGGCCGACCAGGCGCTCCTTGTTCTTGCCGAGCGCCACGACCGACGGGGTCAGCCGGCCACCCTCCTTGTTCGTGACGATCTTGGCCTCTCCGCCCTCCAGGACGGCCGCGGCCGAGTTGGTGGTACCGAGATCGATACCGATAATCTTACTCATGGGATTTCTCCTTTCCGCTTGATACTTGTACTTTCGCCGGCCGGACGACCGTGTCGCCCATCCGGTAACCTGCTTCGAGCTCCTTCGAGACCGTGTCCTTCCCGAATTCGTCGCTGGGTTCGTGCGATAACGCCTCGTGCAGCTCGGGGTCGAACGGCTGGCCGACCGCCTCGATCCGTTCGATCCCGAGTTCCGCGAGCATGTCCGCGAATTGCTTCCGGATGCCTTCGATACCCACGTACCAGGGGTCTTCCTTGACCGCCTCCGGCACGTGTTCCGCGGCCCGGTCGAAGTTATCGATCACCGGCAGGAGCTTGAGCGCCAGGTCGGTGCGGGCCAATGCCGCCACTTCCAGCCGCTCCTCCTCGGTCCGCCGCCGGAAGTTGCTGAAGTCGGCCTGGAGCCGGGCCATCTGCGCCCTGAGCGCGTCCGCCTCACCGGGACGGTCGGCGGTGGAACCGGCTGCCGGAGTATCGGCTTCGCCGGCTTGGCGCGCCTTTGGTTCGTCGGAGCCCTTCGGGGGCTTCCGCTCCAGCCGCTCCTTCTTCCGGATCGTCACTTTCGGATTCCCGCCCTGATCCCGTCCGGCATCCGGTTGCCGGTCCTTCGGTGCGTCCCGCTTCGGTTTATCCGTAGACACGGGCCATCTCCTTCCTGCCGTAATCGAACAGCCGGCTCAGCCGCTGGTACGGCATGCGGGTCGATCCGATCACGCCGATGCGTGCTTCGTACGTGTCCGCCGGCTTCACCTTGAGGCCCATCATCGCCACGGCCCGGGCCCGGAAGTCCTCGTGCTCGGCGCCGATCCGGACACCCACCTGGTTCATGCGGGAGGCCAGCTTCGGCAGCCAGTCCTTCACCCGGTCCAGCAGTTCCGCGAGGTATGACGCCACGCGCGGATCCTCGAACTCCGGCTGGCCGAAGACGTTGGCAAGGTTGAAGAGCTGCACGCCGTCTTCGTCGAGATGGATCCCGGCCGCTCCCGCGGTCTCGGACAGCTGTTCGGCGAGCTTGCGGGTCGCCCGTGCGGGCGTCCCAGCCTTCTCCAGGCGCACGGACAGCTTCTGCTGCTCCGCGAGCGACGGTTCCGCCGTGGAAGCGCTCTCCATGACCAGCCGGAACGCACGGTCGGTCGGCACCCGGCCGGCCGATACGTGCGGTTGCTCGAGGAACCCGGCTTCCGTGAGCGCACCCATCACGTTACGGATGGTCGCCGGGGAAATGCCGAAACCATATCGCACCCGGAGCACGCGTGAGCCGACCGGCTGTGCCGAATGCAGGTATTCGTTCACGATGGCGCGAAGGATCTGGGTTTCACGGGAATTTAACATATCGCTATCATTTTAGCACTCATGACTAGTGAGTGCTAATACTCACAAAAACCGGCAGGGATGTCAAGCGACCCGGGTGTCAGCCCGATCGGTCGGTCGTCGCCGTGGTTGACGGCCAACCGAGCGTTCACGCACAATGAGACCCGTAGTAACGCTTCAAGGCAAAAGGAGGATTCACCATGCCGCACCGCACCGTATTCCAATGGGGTAACGACCACGCCCATCCGTTCACGATGTTCATCGGGGGCTTCGTCGTCGGCGTGCTCGTGGCCGGCGCCGCCGCGTACGCCTGGTTCATCGTCGATGAGGTCGATGAGGTCGATGTCGAGAACGTGGTCGAGGTCCAGGCTTCGCCGGAAGTAACGGCAGCCGCCGAGGCCACGGCCAGTCCGGTCGTCCAGTTCTGACGGCGCATCAACCGCGTATTTCCGACTAGCCCCGCAGGGGGCTAGTCTTGTTTGAGCACCGCGACGAACGCTTCCGCCGGAATCCGGACGTTCCCCTCGGCTTTCATCCGGGCCTTTCCCTTCTTCTGCTTTTCGCGAAGCTTCCGCTTCCGGGTGACGTCACCGCCGTAGAGGCCGGCTGTCACATCTTTCTTTCGCGGCTTGATGTTCTCACGGGCGATCACCTTGCCACCGATCGCCGCCTGCAGCGCGATCTCGAACAATGCCGGTGGAATCACTTCCTGCAGTTTCTTGAGCATGCCCCGCGCCCGGCGTTCCGCCTCATCCCGATGCACGATCACGGAGAGACCGGACACTGCGTCACCGGCGATCAGGAAGTCGATCCGCACCAACGGCGCCGCCCGGAAACCGGTGCGCTCGAACGCCAGCGAACCGTACCCCGCGGTCACGCCCTTGAGCTGATCGTAGAAGTCGGCGACCAGGTTCGCGAGCGGAAGCTCCGCCTCCACCAGCACGCGGTCGCTGCTCGCGAACGACGTGCCGACGAACGCTCCGCGGCGATCGGCAATCAACTGCTGGACCGCGCCGAGGTCCTGCCCGCGGCAGACGACCTCCAGTTTCGCCCAAGGCTCACGGGTCTCCGCGATCTTGGTGGGATCGGGCAGTTCCGCCGGATCGGTGACGGTCTCCGTACTACCGTCGGTGAGCCGTACCTCGTACGGCACCGTCGGGGCGGTCACTACCAGGTCGAGCCCGAATTCACGGGTCAGCCGCTCGCGGATGATGTCGAGGTGGAGCAGCCCCAGGAACCCGCAGCGGAACCCCTGCCCGAGCGCCTGCGACTGCACCGGCTCAAAAGTGAACGACGCGTCATGGAGCGAGAGCCGATCCAGCGCGTCCCGAAGCTTGGCGAACTCACTGCCGCTCTGCACGAACAGCCCGGCGAACACCATCGGAGCCACCACCTGGTACCCGGGAAGCGGCTGCTGCGCCGGCGCACCGGCCGCGGTGATAGTATCGCCCACCCGGACCTGCGAAAGGTCCTTGAGCCCGGTCACCATGAACCCGATGCTGCCGGTGGCCAGTCGTGACAGCTTCTTCCGTTCCGGGATCAGCACGCCGACCTCCTGCGCCTCGCCGCCGCGTCCGGCGGCCATCAGGCGGACCGGGAGACGCGCGGGCAGTTCGCCGTCGACCACCCGGACATACGCGATCACGCCCTGGTAGGAATCGAAGTAGGAGTCGAACACCAGGGCGCGGAGAGGCGCGGCGGGATCGCCGGTCGGCGGCGGGACACGGTCACGGATCACCTCGAGCAACTCCGGCACGCCGTCGCCGGTCTTGGCCGAGACGAACAGCACGTCGTCCTCCGGCAGCTCCAGTGTTTCCGCCACCGCCTTGGCGGTATCCTCCGGCTCGGCCGCCGGCAGGTCGATCTTGTTGATGACGGGAATCACCCGGAGCCCCTGCTCCTTGGCCTGCAGGGCGTGGGCGATCGTCTGGGCCTGGATGCCCTGGGTGGCATCCACCAGGAGCAACGCGCCCTCGCAAGCCGAGAGCGTCCGCGAGACTTCATACGAGAAGTCCACGTGGCCGGGCGTATCGATCAGGTTCAGCTCCAGCTCCTCCGCAGCCGGCGTGCCGGACGGTCTCCAGTGCATCGTCACCGGCTGGAGCTTGATCGTAATACCGCGCTCGCGCTCCAAGTCCATCGAATCGAGGAGCTGTTCGCGCATGTCCCGCCGCTCGATCGTGCCGGTATGTTCCAACAGCCGGTCGGCCAGCGTGGATTTGCCATGGTCGATGTGGGCGATGATGCAGAAGTTTCGGATATGCGATTGCATACTCCCCAGTATAGCCGTCCGTGTTCATGAATCTTGTCCATTCGGCTATACTGACGCGTGAAACGACCGTAAAAACGAACATGCACTTCTTGAGGCGATACTGCCTGCCCCCGGCCCAGCGCGGATTCACGTTGGTGGAAGCGATCGTGGTCCTGGCCATCGTCGGCATCGCCGCCACCGCGACGTTCATGCTGGTCGGGCAGGACCGCGGCCCGCGGTTCAACGGCGAGGTCGAGGAGACCGTGGCCGAGCTCAAGCGGATGCAGGGAGACGCCCGCGCCGCCAAGGACAACAAGGAGTACGGGGTCTGCTTCGATGCGGACGGCTGGACGTCTTACGCACAGGATATGAACGATACTACTGATCCGTGCGCGAGCGGATTCGCCGGGACGATCCGGAGCGAAGAATTCTCCGTGGCCAGCCTGGTGGTGGACCTGACGCCGGCGGCAAATCGCGTGACCTTCGAACGGATCACCGGCAAGCCCACGAACGGCACGTCGGGCACCCTGACGTTCAGCAGTACCGACCCGCAGCGAAACCGTACCGTCCGGATCGAGTCCTCGGGGGTGATCAATGCGGAGTAGCATCGGCACCGGACAGCGCGGATTCACGTTGGTGGAAGCCGTCGTCGCGATGACGGTGTTCGTGATCGGCGTGGTGGCGCTCGTGCAGATCACCCTGCTCGCCAAGTCCACCTCGGAAGAGGGGCGCGACACCGTCCAGGCGGTGAACTACCTGCAGGAAGGCATCGAGGCGGTCCGGAGCATCCGTGACCACGATTGGGAGCTGGTCGCCGCGCCTGCTCCGGATACGGACTACCGGCTGCATGCCCAGCCCGGCACGGCACCGCCGTGGACCCTGACCGAGGGCAGCGAGACCATCGAGAAGTATGCCCGCACCATCCGGTTCGAGGATGTCCGTCGCGAGGATAGCGACGGATCCGGTACCCTGACCGCCGGAGACCGAATCTGTACCGGCAGCAACTGCGGCCAGTTCGATGATCCGGACACCCGCCGCACCACCGTGACCGTTACCTGGGAACAGGGAAACCGGACCGTCACCCGCTCGCTGTACGCCTATCTCACCAACTGGCAATGACACGTCGCACCACCAACCGGCAGTCCGGACTCACCCTGATCGAGCTGATCGTGGCATTCAGTATCTTCATCCTCCTGGCCCTGGCCGCCGCCACGCTCTATTCGATCATCCTCAAGACGAGCCTCCAGGACCGGTTGGTGCAGGAGCTCCAACGCGACGTGGACGCCGTATCGGGGCACCTGGCCGGCCATCTCAAACCGGCCGTCGGGGTGGTTTCACCGACCGTCTGCAACGTCCAGAACGCCGATGCTCTGACGGTTTCCCTTTCCGGAGGTCAGACGCGCCGGTATGACATCTCCGAAAACCGGATCCGTTACACCGACGAGTCGGGTCAGAGCGAGATACTGCTCTCGCCCGGCACGACCGTCCAGGATCTCTCGTTCTTCCCCACCTGCACGAACGGCGCGCTGGCCGCGGTACGGGTAGACGGATCGCTCCGGCGCAGCAGCGGCGGGGAATCGGCCGACCTCACGCTCGACACTACGATAACCACGAGGTCACAATGAGGTGCGCGGGCTTCCGACGGCTGACGGACCAGCGCGGCGTGATCGGCATCCTCGGCGTCGGCATGTATTCGGCGATCGTCGTGGTGATTGCCGCCGCGATGGTAACGACCTCGGTGATCAATTACCGCATCTCGAACCAGCGGGTCGGTTCCGTCCAGAGCCTCTACCACGCGGAGAGCGGCACCGAGGACGCCCTGCTCCAGATGAAGCGCAATGCGTCCTACGGAAGCACCAGCACGACGCTCACCACGACGTTCAGCGACACCGACCGGGTGGAAACGGTCGTCGAGACCGTCTCAACCGAAAGCTGCGAATCGGCGAAGCAAGTCACCGCCTCCGGATTCGTAAGGGATCTGGTCCGGCGGATCCAGGTAAGCAACTGTCCGATTCCTTCCGTGGAAGCGGATTTCGCCTACGCGCTGCAGGCCGGAGCGGGGGGTATCCACATGAATAACAATGCCATCATCCACGGCTCGTCCTACTCCAATGGGGACCATGTCGGCAACAACGGTGCACAGGTGACCGGCGACGTCTGGGTGGCCGGTGGAGCCGCGCTCGAGGCAACGCCGGAGCACGTCCCGTCCGATCCCCTGGAATTCGTCTTCGGGCGTTCCACCAACCCGGACGTCATTGACGTCGCACAGCGCTTCAAGCCGGATACTTCCGCGAGCGACAAGCTGATCAAGGTCGGCCTGCTGGTGCGAAAATTCGGCAATCCCGCGAACGCGACGGTCCGCATCGTCAGGGATGCCGGAGGCGAACCTTCGGGCGATCAGGTTGCCAGCGGTACCCTGAGCGCCACCTCCGTCGGAAATACCTTGCAGTACATCCAAGTCAGCCTTTCGAATCCTCCGACGCTGGACGGTGGGCAGGACTACTGGATCGTCATCGACACATCCGGATCCCCAAGCAACTACTGGGCCTGGGGAGGTCAGGACGGATATCCCGACGGACATGGGATGTTCTCAGATCGCTGGCGCTCGAACGGCAATCACGACTGGGAGGATGCGGATCTGGATTTCGGATTCAAGGCGTTCATGGGAAGCCCGCCGACCCGGGCGGAACGGTTGGAAATCGGCGGTGACGTCCACGCCCATGAGATCAAGGATCTTGCCGTGACGGGCGATGCCTACTACCAGGTAGATGACGGCTCAAGCGTCGGCGGCACCCGCTTCCCCGACAGCGAGGATCCGCCGCAAAAGGATCTGCCGATCACCGAAGCCAACCTGGTCGATTTCAAGAACCAGGCGGCGGCCGGCGCGACACATACCGGTGATTACACGATTCCACTCGGACAGACCCGCACTATCGGCCCGATGAAAATCGAAGGCAACCTGAACGTGGAGAATGGCGCGACGTTGATCATGACCGGAACCATCTGGACGACCGGCACCATCCTCTTCTCCAACAACGTCAATATCCTGCTTCACCCGGACTATGGCGGCTCCAGCGGAGCGATCGTCGCCGACGGGCAGGTAACTATCTCTAATAATGTCGAATTCGAGGGGAGCGGCGATCCGAACAGCTTCCTGTTGCTCGCCACCAGCGATGCTTCCGGAAATGCCATCCATTCCTCCAACAACTCGGACAGCATCGTCCTGGCCGCCCCCTTCGGCACCATCCAGATCAGTAACAACGGAGGGGCCAATGCGTTGACCGCCCAGCGGCTCCAGCTGAACAACAACGCGACGATCACGTACCTGACCGGTCTCGCCGATATCGATTTCTCGGCCGGTCCCGGGGGGAGCTTCTCCGCAGGTGGCTGGCAGGAAGTCGTCTGCGATACCGCGGACGGTCCCTGCCAGCCGGCTACGTGAGCCCGGCGGTCAAATCCTCAGGCTAGACTTCGATGATTACCGGAATCACCATCGGACGGCGTTCCGTCTCGGCGTAGAGGAAGTCACCGAGGTCGTCGCGGACCTTGTTCTTGGTCGCCGACCATTCGCTCGGCCGCTTCTCCGCGCCCTTGAACATCCGTTTGATCTCTCCGCGCACTTGGCCCAGGAGCTTTCCGGACTCCTTCAGATAGACGAAGCCGCGGGAGATGATGTCCGGGCTACCGACCAACTGGCCGCTGCGACGGTCCACCGTGATGATCGCCACGAGCATGCCGTCCTCGGCCATGTGCTGGCGGTCCCGCAGGACCACTTGGCCGATGTCGCCGACACCGAGGCCGTCCACGAGCACCAGGCCGCCGCCGGCGCGCTCCTTGGTGAGCTCCACCCGGTCGGGGCCTTTGACCTCGAGCACCCGGCCGTTGTCGAGGATGTGCACGTTGGCCGGCGGGATGCCTTCCTCGTTCGCGATCCGTCCGTGCAGTACGCGCTTACGGTACTCGCCGTGGATCGGCATGAAGTGCTTCGGCCGAAGCATCTGGATCATCTCGCGCAGCTCGTCCTGCTGGGCGTGTCCCGAGGTGTGGATGTCGTACATCTTGTTGTAGATCACGTCCGCGCCGAGCCGGAACAGGTCGTCCATCATGGATTCGACCGCGCGTTCGTTGCCGGGTACCGGCGAACTGGAAAGGATCACCGTATCACCCTGCTTGATCTGGATCTGTGCGTGCTCGCCGGTGGACATCCGGAGCAGCGCCGAGAACTCGGTCGCCTGCGAGCCGGTGCAGATCACCAGGAGCTCCCGGTCGGGGATGCCCTTGAGCTTCCGCACGTCCACCAGGATCCCCTTGGGGATCTTGATGTACCCGAGCCGTTGGCAGATCTCGACGTTCTTGAGCATGGAGCGGCCGACGATGCAGACCTTCCGGCCGTTCTTCTCGGCCGCGTCGATCGCCTCCTGGAGCCGTGACACGAGCGAGGCGAACGTTGACATGATCACCCGGCCCTTGGCCTTGGAGATCTGTTCGACCAGGTTCTTCTCGATCTCGATCTCGGAGACGGTCCGGCCGGGCTTCTCCACGTTGGTGGAGTCGTTCATCGCGAGCAGCACGCCGTGCTCGCCGATCCGCTTGATCTTGTCGAATTCCGCCGGCGTATCGGCGATCGGGGTCTTGTCGAACTTGAAGTCGCCGGAGTGCGTCACGACGCCGAGTGGCGTGGTGATCGCGAATCCGACTCCTTCGGGAATGTTGTGATTGATGTGGAAGGCCTCGACCGTGAAGACGCCCGCCTTGATCTTGTCGTCGAACTTGAACGGGGTGACCTGCACCCGCCGGTCGAGCTTGTGCTCCTCCAGCTGCGCCTTGATGAAGCCGTCGGCCAGCCGGGTCGCGTAGACCGGCGGGAAGCCGAGCTTCGGCACCAGGTACGGCGCGCCGCCGATGTGGTCGAGGTGGGCATGGGTGATGAAGATGCCGCGGATCCGGTCCTTCCGGGCCTCGAGGTACGAGACGTCCGGGATGACGAGGTCCACGCCCGGCATCGTCTGGTCGGGGAACATCAGGCCGACATCGATGATGATGATGTCGTTGCCGTATTCCAGGGCCATGCAGTTCAGGCCGATCTCGCCGAGGCCACCCATCGGGATGACCCGCAGATGGTTCGGTCCCGGCGGTGCCGGCTTTCCGGTCGGCGGGGCCACTGGTCCGATCAGCGGTCCGTTGGAGCGACGGGGCGGTCCCCCGCGGCGGCGTCCGCCGCCGCGTGACGGGCGATTGCGCCGCTGGCCACCCTGGCCGCCTTGGCCACCCCCTTGGCCGCCGGAGCGGCGGGGCCGCTTCGAGCGGTCGTTGTTGTTTGATTGTCGTGGTTGTTGATTCATATCAGAGTAAATTTCCTTGGTTGTTGTTGGTAGTTTGCCGGGTTGCGGGCGCCTTGGCGCCGCTTCCCAGGTCGGCAGGTGTGCCTGCCTTCGGTTCCAGCTTCAGCTTGAACGCCGGCTCGATCACCGGTTCCTGCGCCGGTTGCTGCTTGATCTTCTCCAGCAGCTTGGGAATCTGCTTGAAGTCGTCGAAGAGCGTCTGACGGAGCGAGCCCGTGTACAGCGCTGCCGCGGGGTGGTACACCGGCAGGTATACCTGCCCGCGGAAGCGCTTGGCCCGTCCGTGGTCGGCCGAGATCCGGAGGTCCGGGAGGAACCAGTCCATCGCATGACGACCCAGCAGCACCAGCAGCTTCGGACGGATGTTCGCGATCTGATCACGCAGCCAGGGCCAGGAGTGGTCGATCTCATCCGGCTTCGGGTCGCGGTTTCCCGGCGGACGTGCCTTCAGCACGTTGGTGATGAACACGTCCTCGCGCTGCAAGCCGATGGAAGCGATCAATTCGTCGAGGAGCTTCCCGGCTGCTCCGACGAACGGACGCCCCTGGAGGTCCTCGTTCTTCCCCGGCCCCTCACCGATGAACATGATCTCGGCACTGGGATTTCCTTCGCCCGGCACCGGGTTCGTGCAAGCTTCGCACGGCTCGAAGCCACACCCGCGATGGCTGCGGATTTCTTCGGCGATCTGGTCCAGTGACTTACTCGGTTTCAAACATTCTTCAGTTCCGCCCGGCCGCTGGCCGTGTCATACACGGCGTATCCGGGACGCGCGCCGAAACGTCCTTGTACGTCGCCTGGATTGACCAGCAACGTATCCTCCTTGGAAAGGAGGCGCGGTTCATGCGTGTGCCCGAAGCAGATGACGTCGAAGTCTTCCTGGAGAAGGACCTCGGCGTGGCGGGGCTTGTGAGTGAAGGCGATCCGCTTGTCATCAAGCGTGAGCCTTCCTGTTAAGTGATGATAGTGTACCCCATCGAGTGATTCTTTGTCAATGAAGCACTTTATCGATTCGCCGGAATCGCAATTGCCGGCGACGAGGTGGATTGGCGTTCCCGGAAAGGCCTGAGTAATGGGAAGCAGTACCGTCGGCTCGGTCAGGTCGCCCAGGCAGAGGATCAGATCCGGATGCGCGGCATGCATTTCCGAAAGCACCCGCCCGAGATTGGTCCGGTTGTCGTGGATGTCACCGAGGATACCGATGCGCATCGCGGCATCGGCTACTTCAGGGAGTCTCGGACGGCCTGGTGGAGTCCGGTGGTCGGCACCGGCTGTCCGTTCACGAAGAAGCTCGGCGTGGAATTGACGCCGAGCGCCAGGCCGTCCTGCCGGTCGCGTTCGATCTTATCCTGGTACTGTTTGCTCTCCACGGCCTGTGTGATGGCACTGCCATCGAGCTGGAGCGCCTCACCGTACTGCACGAAGAGCTGGACCAGGGAGCCCCCCGTGGCGTCGCTCCAAGAGCCCTGCTGGGCGAAAAGGGTGTCGGCATATTCGAAGAACTTGCCTTGGGCGTGGGCCGCCTCGGCGGCATTCGCGGCGGCCTCGGCGTTGGCATGGCTATCCAAAGGGAAATGCCGCCAGACCACGTTCACCTGATCGCCGAATTCATCTTTGATTTGCTGGACCGTGGCGTTGGCGCCGGCACAGGCCGGACACTGCAGGTCACCGAACTCGACCACCGTCACCGCGGCCTCGGGATTGGACTGGATCGAATCGTCACGCACGAGCGTGCCGGGATCGGAAACCTCGGAAGCTTCCCGGGACGAACCGTTCACTACCAGCAGTACGCTTACCGCGACGGTAATCACGGCGGCGATGGCGATCATGAC
Source organism: uncultured Candidatus Saccharibacteria bacterium (assembly GCA_964476895.1). GTDB lineage: Bacteria > Patescibacteriota > SICC01 > SICC01 > SICC01 > JALYJZ01. The sequence continues at coordinate 49,474 of CAYZCS010000002.1, forward strand.
TTTCGATTCGGTGTTCATCTCCTAGCCGCTTTCCAAAGTAGCATCATGCACCCGATGATTACCAGGAACGATGTCAGCGAAAGCAACGGTATCGTGATGAATCCCAGATACTCGATGTATTCGGTCGTGCAGGATACGCCGGCCCGGCAGGTCTGCTCCGATTCGGGAAACACGCCGTAGTAGAGCAGTACGTGATACAGCGCGATCAGGGCGCCGATGATCGCCAGCGGCAGGGCATACTGGTACATCTTCGCGTCCCGGCGCAGGATGCCGACCGCCAGGATCACGACCAGCGGGTACATCGCGATCCGCTGATACCAGCAGAGCAGGCACGGCAGGTAGCCCGCGGCCTCGCTGAAGTAGAGACTGCCGGACGTCGCGGCCAGCGCCTGCGCCCAGGCCACGTACGCCGCCGGATGGGTCGGATTCGACCGGACCGGATTGGTGTTTTGTTTCGCCATTGGTCTTAGCGTATCAGCGGGCGGCCGCACCGGCGAGCCGGCGGAGCGTGGCCAGGTTCCGGGCATCCGCGTCGATGGACGGTGCGCCCTTGGCCTTCGGCAGACGCGTGGCTTCTCCCCAACCTTCCTTCGGCGTTTCCAACACGAAGTCCATGTTCCTCAGCCGGGAGTCACGGAGCAGGTTCCGGAACGCGGCCTCACCGATCCGCCCTTGGCCAATGTGAAAGTGCCGGTCCAGCCCCTGGCCGAGGTCGGACTGGGTGTCGTTCAGGTGGACCACTTTCAGCTTCCGGATCCCCACCGTTTTCGCGAAGCGGTCGAGAACCTTGGTAGCACCGCTCCCGCGGATATCGAATCCCGCGGTATACAGGTGGCACGTGTCGAGGCAGACGCCGAGCCGGGACGACTCGCCGACGCCGTCCAGAATGTCCCTGATCTGCTCGAAGGTACCGCCGACCCGCTTATCACTGGCCGAAACCTCGAGCAACAGCCGGCAGTTCGTCGGGCCTGACTTCTTGAACGCCTCCTTGATGGTCTTGACCGTATGTGCCGTGCTCACGTCAGGGTCATCCGCATCGACGGAGCCGCCGAAGTGCACGACGACGCCATCGGCACCGAGCAGGTCCCCTTTCACCAGGTCGGCGGCCGCGACTTCCGCGGCGATCCGACGGTTCCGGGCATCGCTCGCGCCGACCTGCACGTAGTAGGGGGCATGGATGAACAGCTTCGCCCTGCGTCGCTTGAGACCGGCACGGAATGCGGCGGCATCCTCGGGCGATATCTTCGTCTCCCCGCGACCACGGGGGTTGCGGGCGAAGATTTGGATCGCCGTCGCATCGAGGGCATCGGCCTGCTTCAACAAGCGAGACAGTCCCTTGGCGACCGAAAGGTGTGCGCCAAGCCGCATCAGCGCTCCGCGAACGTCACGAACCCGGAAAGCACTCCGCTCTCCTTATCCAGGGTGAACTCGCCCTCCGCCGGACGGGTCGCCAGGATCCAGTCGTAAATCGCATCCTCATCGCCGGTCAACGTCTTTGCCTTCGAGAAGTCCAGGCGGACGGCAAGCTGTCCTTCGCCGTCGACGGTATCCGCCGGTTGCCGGATCGTCCGGACCAAGCGGGCGACGCTTTGCTCGCTATCGCCGAGCAGCAGGAACCGGTCACGGACCTGCCAGACTATCCGGCCGAGTTCCGGCAGCTTGACCGCCTTGGCCGGCTGGTCTTCCACTTCCACCGCGCCGAACTTCAGCCGCTCCTGTTTTTCCGATTCGATCTCGCGTGAGCGGGAACCGTCCGGCAGCACCTTGATTACTTCCCGACGGACCGGCACGGTCAGCTTCTCCCGAGCCAGTTGCTCGAAACCATCGACCTTAGTGCGGGCCACTTCCGGACCCTCGAACTCCAATAACGTCATCCAGCGTTTCGATTCTCCGTCCGCGAATCGCGCGTACGTGAACCGCCCGTCGGCAGCAGCCAGGTAATCGGTCTCCAGGTCCACCCCAAGCCGGCGGTCCAGTGACGCGATCCCGTTCTGCAGCTTGATCACTTCCGGAAGCGCCCGTTCGCTGCGCTGTGCTTCGAGCAGCTGGAGATACCGGAGCACGTTCGTACCGGATATGCCGAACGTCGCCTGTTCGGAGCCGGGCAACAGGCTACCGGAGGCAGCGGGTAACGATACGGCGACCTCGGGCGGATCCGCGCTGATCGCCTGCAGACGCAGGTGTTCATCTTCGTCCCGGATGGCTACGCCGACCAGCGAGAATCCCAGCCGGGGATAGCGATCCGCCAGGCGGCCGTCCAGGAAGACGTACGCATCCGCCCCGCCCGGCAACCTTCCGGAGACATCCTCAAACGTCGCGGTCGCATCGAACCCCTGCTGTTGAGCGAGCGCATCCAGTATCGGCTCGGGATCGGTCGCGATGAAAAGCAGGTCGTCCTCACGGTACGCGAAGACGGTCCGGTCCGATTCCGCCAGTTTCGCGCTGAAGAACGGCACGCGGCCCCGTTCGGCCGACTCCGCGTGGGCGATGCCCGGGTCCTCCAGCCGTGCCCCGACCTTCCCGGAGAGCTCCTCGAACGACGCCTGGTCTCTGATCGTCACCACGGCCAGGGAATGCCCGTGCACGTCCGCGAACGCGACCTCCGGCCCGAGCGCCGTGGCGAACAGTTCGGCCGGCGCCGCATCCCGGAGCGTTGCGACCAGTGATTCGACACCGGCGGGATAGATGTTCGCCGACTGGCCCACCTGTTCGAGGGTGTCCAGGTCGATCGCGGAAAGCTTGGCTACTCCGGCGATCCGGCTGTCCCGGGGAAGTTCCGCCAGCAGCGCCTGGCTCACCGACGCGCGCATCACCGCGAGCCAGAACCACATGCCGAGCAGAATCAGCGCGACGCCCGCTACCAGGGCCGGCCAAAACCGCACCTTGTGCAAGGAGCCGGGCAACCGTCGCATTTTCCGGGCGGTTCGTACCATCCGGGGTATTGTAGCAAGATTATGCTAGTTTGCCCTGGGGCGATTGAATCCTTCGACGACGGCGGTGAGCATCCTGCGCAAATCCCTGACCTCATCGGCATCGGCTTCGGTCGCGGAATCATCCCACCGGTGCAGGACCTCGTGGGTCTCGTTGTGGATTTCGGCGAGAAGATCCCTCCGTTTCCAGATGGAATACTTCCGCGGACGTGCGTGCGGGTCCTGATCCATCCGGCTCGGATCCAACGTCACTTCCTCCCGGACATACCGCTGGTATCGCACGGTGCGTGAGCGCTCGTCTTGTTTTTCGACCTGCGGATCTTCGAACTTGATGGCCTCCGCGCCGCCGGCCGGACCGGCGACGATGCTGAATTTCCGATTCGTCGCAGGATCGCGATAGGTGTATTGCTCGGGTGGGATCATCAAGTCGCCGGCATCTTCCGCAAGTTTGCCGTGTTCACCGTACTGGATGCCTCGTACCCGCAACGCCTCCTCGTCGAGGGCCGCCTCGTGCAGTGCCGCGTCGAGGAGCTGATCGTCACCGAGGACATCGGGGGGCGTGTGCGCGGCGGCTTCATCCGACAGCACCAGCCGCAGCCGTTCCGGAGCGACCTTTCCTTCCCCATGATCTGGCGCCTGGGCTGCTTCCATGATGCTCCAGACTATGCCAGAATCCCCGCCGTAGTCAATGGACGAACGGCGGGGATTTGGGTTACTGGCGTGTTACCGGCGGGGTCCGCGCGGACCGCGACGATCACCGCGGCCGCCGCCGGGACCGCCGCTGCCGCGGGCCTGCCGGACCTCGTCCGCCGCCGTGGCGGCGTCGCTTCCGTTCTTCGCGGCCTTGATCGAGAGGTTGTTACGGCCCTGCGAGTCGACTTCGATCACCATCACCTTCGTTTCGTCGCCGACCGAGAGCACGTCTTCCACGGCCCCGATCCGTTCGTCCGCGATCTGGGAGATGTGGACCATGCCTTCCTTGCCGGGCATGAACTCGACGAACGCGCCGAACGGCATCAGCTTGGTGACCTTGCCGTCGTAGACCTTGCCGACTTCCGGCTCGGCCGTGAGTGCCTCGATCCATTCCTTCGCCTTCGTGGCGCCCTCGCCGTCGATCGAACCGATCATCACGGTCCCGTCGTCCTCGAGGTCGATGGTCACGCCGGTCGCCTGGGTGATCTCGTTGATCGTCTTGCCGCCCGGGCCGATCACGATCCGGATCTTCTCCGGGTCGATCTTCATGGTGGTGATCCGCGGTGCGTGCGGCGCCATTTCCTTCCGCGGCTCGGGGATCGTCTCCAGCATCTTCTCCATGATCTCCAGCCGTGCGGTCTTGGCCTGCGCCAGCGCCTGGTCCATCACGTCCAGCGGAATGCCCCAGACCTTCATGTCCATCTGGAGCGCGGTGATACCGTCCTTGGTACCCGCGACCTTGAAGTCCATGTCGCCGGCGAAGTCTTCGGCGCCCTGGATGTCGGTGAGTACCTTGGTAGTGTCGCCGTCGGTGACGAGGCCCATCGCGATGCCGGAGACCGGCTTCTTGATCGGCACGCCCGCGTCCATCAGGGAGAGCGTGGAGCCGCAGACCGACGCCATCGAGGTGGAGCCGTTCGAGGCGAGGATCTCACTGACCAGCCGCATCGTATACGGGAAGTCTTCCTGCTCCGGGATCATCGGGAGCAGCGCCCGTTCGGCCAGCGAACCGTGGCCGATCTCCCGGCGGCCGGGGCCGCGGACGGGACGCGCTTCGCCCACCGAGAACGGCGGGAAGTTGTAGTGGTGCA
>CAYZCS010000003.1:0-37517 GCA_964476895.1 uncultured Candidatus Saccharibacteria bacterium
CGGCTACAAATTCTCGACCTACGCGACGTGGTGGATCCGCCAGGCGATCACCCGCGCGATCGCGGACCAGGCCCGGACCATCCGGATCCCGGTCCACATGGTCGAGACCATCAACAAGCTGGTCCGGACCCAGCGCCGCCTGGTGCAGGACCTCGGCCGGGAACCGCTCCCGGAGGAGATCGCGGCGGAGATGGAGCTCGAGGTCGAGAAGGTACAGCACATCCTGAAGATCTCGCAGGAGACCGTCTCGCTGGAGGCACCGGTCGGCGAAGAAGAGGATTCGCGACTCGGCGACTTCATCCTCGACGAGGATACGGATACTCCGCAGGACCTGGCGGCGACCCAGCTGATGAAGGAGAGCATCCGGAAAGTCCTCGGCGAGCTTACCCCCCGGGAGCAGAAAATCATCAAGATGCGGTTCGGGCTCGACTCCGGCAAGACGCATACGCTCGAGGAGGTCGGCTCGGAGTTCGGGGTGACGCGCGAGCGGATCCGCCAGATCGAGGCGAAAGCGCTCGCCAAACTCAAGAAGAAACAGGAAGCCAAGAAGCTCAAGGAATACCTGGGCTAAGTGGCCGGCTGGTTTCCAAACGCTCTCCAGCGCCGTAAACCGGCCGTATTCTTAGTGCTCGGCATTGCCCTGCTGGCCGCGGCGGCATGGGTCGCCGGCACCTATGTACCGGCGTCCGGACCGACGGCAACGCCCATACCGGCAACCACGCCGAGCGCCGCGCCGTCACCGGGCGGCCCGCTGGTGCTCGAGCCGCCCGAGGACTTCTACATCGAGACCGCCCGTGTCCGCGAGTTCCCCGGTGGCGAGATCGTCCGGGAGCGGAAGCTCGCGGAGACCGGCGCGTTCACGACGTATGCGATCCGGTATCCCAGTGACGGCCTGACGATCACCGGACTGATGAACGTGCCGAACGGGGACGGTCCCTTCCCGGCGGTGATCCTGAACCACGGGTACTATCCGGTGCCGGGATACGAGCAGGGCGACGGTACCAAGCGGGAACTCGACCATCTGGCCGCCCGGGGCTTCTTGGTCGTCGCGCCGGATTACCGGAGCCATGCCGGATCGGACCGCTATCCCGACCCGTACCTGACCCGTCCGGCCTACTACTTCGACGTCCTGAACCTGACCGCCTCGCTCCGGAAGGACCCGTCGGTGGCCGCGGATCGCATCGGCATCTGGGGCCATTCGATGGGAGGCGAGATCACGCTGAAGGCCGTCGCGGCCCGGCCGGACTGGTACCGGGCGGTGGTGACGTACGGCGGGATGCATCCGGATGAAGTCCGGAACTACCGCCGGATCACGGAGGTATGGAACCCGTCGTACAAGGCGCCGTTCGACGCCCGGTTCGGCGCTCCGGACGACGCCCCGGAGGTGTACCGGAAGCTGTCGTCCCTGCCGTACCTTCGCGACTTCCGCGCGCCGGTCCAGATCCATCACGGGACCGCCGACGTGCAGGTGCCGTACCAGTGGTCGGTGGAACTGGCGGCGGAACTGGAGCGGCTCGGCAAGCCGGTCGAGTTCGTGACGTACGCGGGTGCCCCGCACATCTTCCAGGGTGCGGACTGGAACCGGTTCGCGCGAAGTATCACGGATTTCTACTCGGAACACCTCGGAGACTGAACGGGCGGTCCGAGGCGGACGCTACCGGTTCAGGTAGTACGCGAAGATGTCGCGCGACGCTTCAGCGACCTTCGCTCGGGCCAGGTCCACGTCGCCGGTGACGTGCTCCGTGAAGATCGCGACCACGTACGGGTGGTTCTCGTACACGACGATCCCGGCGTCATGCTGGCCGCCGTTGAACGCGTCGCCCGTCTTGTGGAAGACGACCGTCTCCGGCGGCAGTTGCGCAGGGATCCGTTCCTCGAAGTCGCTGTCGTCGAGGATGCCGAGGAGTTCCTCGGTCAGGACTTCATCGGCGACCTTTCCCGTGTAGAGTCGCTCCAGGTAGTGCGTCAAGTCGCCCGGAGTGGTGGTATTGTCGGCGATCGACGTATCTTCCAATCCCTGCCCGTCCGCGAACCGCTGGAGCTGTGCCTTGTCGAGCCGGTTGGCGAGCACGTAGGCGGCCGTATTGTCCGACTTCTCCATGGTGAGTCGCGCGAGCTCCCGCCAGCTGTAGCGGTGCGGTGCCGGCCGGGTGTGGATCACGCCGGTGCCGTACGGCTGGACCTCACTCGGCGAAAGCGTGAGGACCTCGTCCAAATCGAAACGGTTGTTCGAGGCCTCGTGGTACATGAACCCGACGATCACCAGCTTCGTGGTGGACGCCGCGTCGAATGACTCGTCCACGCCCAGGTTGAACGACTCGCCGGTCTCCAGGTCCTTGGCGGCGATGCCGATCCGGCCTTCACCGAGATTCTGGGCAAGCCGGATCGTCAGCGCTTCCTGCGACTCTACCTTGGGCAGGCCGTCGAGCGCCTGTGCGGCTTCGGTCTGGTGGACCGGTTCGCGCGGCGGTGACAGCAGCAGCGAGATACCGACCGCCACCAACGCCACCACGAGGTACTGACGCTTCAGGCCAGGGTGCTTGCGGTCCGGTGCCGGACCGGGATGCCGGTACGGGTTTTGGTTGTGTTGTCCGGTGTGTGTTTCCTGCACAGGGACATTATACGCGGGTGGGTGCGGTAGAATAGGAGCATGAAGCAAGCTACCAATAGAGAAACCAGCGAACTGTCACCGCGAGATTGAAGCAGGACTGACGAAACTCTCGTAAAATAGACTTTGTATTCCGGGGTAGCACAACGGTAGTGCAGCGCGCTGTTAACGCGAAGGTTGCCGGTTCGAATCCGGCCCCCGGAGCAGAGTGAATCTAACAGTATGAAGGAATGAGAAAGCTTGTCGTACTGACGTTCATATCCCTCGACGGGGTTATGCAGGCCCCCGGCGGAGCGGAGGAAGACACGTCGGGCGGATTTACGAAGGGCGGTTGGATCGTGCCCTACTTCGACGAGGTGCTCGGAGAGGAGATGTCCAAACAAATGACTCCGCCGATCGACCTGCTGCTTGGCCGTAAAACATACGAGATCTTCAAGTCCTACTGGCCTGATCAGGATGGCGATACCGCGGCGGTGATTAATGACGCCACCAAGTACGTCGCGTCCAGACAGCCTCAAGAGCTTGATTGGGAAACCTCGATCCAGCTCGGTAAGGACGTGCCGACGGAGGTGAGGAAGTTGAAGGAAAAAGACGGACCAATGCTGCAGGTCCACGGAAGCGGCAACTTGATTCAAACGCTTCTGAAGAACGACTTGGTAGACGAACTATGGCTCAAGATATTCCCGATTACGCTTGGCACAGGAAAGCGCCTGTTTGAAGACGGAGCCATTCCGGCGGGATTCTCGCTGATCGAGTCAAAGGCCTCGCCAAGCGGCGCAATCATCGCCTCCTTCAAGCGAGGGGGAGACGTGGAAACCGGATCGTTCGCCTAGCAGCGAACTCCAGCCTGTTGGTTCGAACATAGTACGCCGTAAGATTTACTGTTGCCTTAAGATTTTTTCCATCGTCTTACCCTTCGCCAGCTCATCGACCAACTTATCCAGGTAGCGGATTTCCTGCATGATTGGTTCTTTGATGTCCTCTACCCTGACTCCACAAATCACGCCCGTAATCAGGGTTCGCGACGGGTTCATCGAAGGGGCTTCCTTAAAGAATGTCTCGAAGTCAGTCTGCTTTTCCAGCTGTTCTTCCAACGCTTTCTGGCTGTATCCCGTCAGCCAGCGAATGATGTCGTCGACTTCTGATTTCGTGCGTCCCTTTTTCTCCGCCTTGGCGACGTAGAAAGGATAGACGCCTGCGAAGCTTACTTTATATATTCGATGCATCGCGTCTCTGCTTACGGCTTAGACTTTTTAGACTGCTTACCGAGCACCCATCGGACCGAGGGGCTTACCGGCTTGTCCGTGCGGTGAGTGCAACCCATCCAACAGCAGGGCCGGCGTTTTCCCTCAAGGAGTTCTCCGCACGTTCTTCGGATGCGGCGGTTCCTGGTTTCAACCTGCTTGGCGTTCTCAACCCAGCAGATAAATTCATTACGCGCGAGCGGAGTAATGTCTTCCCACGGGCCGAGTACCTTCGGATCGGCAACCAGTGCTTTGCGTAGATCCGCCGGCATGTCGTGTACGGTACCGCCGGAAATGTTTCTTGTAGTAGCCACAAGACTTACCTTACGTGTTTTTTATATAAAAACCTTCAGAAGACGCCAATCTTGGTTCGAACACAGTCGCTTTAAGTATCAACCGACCGAACACGGTGGTCGATTTTGCTATGCTTACGTCGTGAATCCAGCCATGCAAACGTTACATTTTTCCATCCAGATCAACGCTCCCAGGGAGAAGGTCTGGCATACGATGCTTGATGACCAGCCGTACCGCGAGTGGACGAAGGCCTTTCATGAAGGCTCATATTACAAAGGGAGCTGGGAAAAGGGGTCGAAGATCCTGTTTCTCGGGCCGGATCCCGAGACCGGCGAAGAAGGCGGCATGGTCAGCCGGATCGCTGAAAACAATCCCCACGAGTTCATTTCGATCGAACACCTCGGCATCGTGCAGAATGGCGTCGAAGATACTACCAGCGAAGAGGCCAGAAAATGGGCTCCGGCTTATGAGAATTACACGCTCAAGGACAAGGACGGTGCTACGGAATTGCTGGTAGACATGGATGTAGATGAAAAGGAATCGGAAGAGTTCAAGAAAATGTGGCCGGATGCCTTAGAGCGCCTGAAGGCGCTGGCAGAGCGGGCATAAAGCTCCAAGGAGCAGGGCGCCTTGTTATGCAACACAACATTCTCCGTCTCATGCTCGCAACGGTGCTCGTACTGCTGGTGCCTCTGGTGGCGATGCAGTTCACCGACGAAGTGAACTGGGATTGGTTCGACTTCGCGGTCATGGGTACCCTTCTGTTTAGCACCGGCCTCGCATATGAGCTGGCGTCGAAAAAGGTGAGTACTACCAAGTACCGGGCCGTCATCGCCGCTGCGCTCGCGGCAATGCTTCTGCTTATCTGGGCCGAACTTGCCGTCGGCATCTTCGGGACACCGTTCAGCGGAAGCTGAGCCCTCACTGCCGATAAAGCAGGCAGCAATCTCTTCCAGTAGTATCGACATATGGAAGGAATCGGAACGGTACTCTTCCAGGCCAGCATTTTCGCAGCGCCTCTGTTGGCCTTGGCCGCCGCCATATTGGTCGGGAAACAGCAGGAATCCTCACGGCTTGCCATAGCAGGTGGCGCGTTAGCGGCCGTATTGGCCGTGACCGCAATCCTCTTCATAATCACTGCGATAGAATACCGGGATGACCGGACGATGGCAGGCCTCGTTCCGGGCTTCCTCTATCTGGCGACCAATGCCGCCACGTTAGCAGTCGCCGCATTCGGGCTTGTCGTCGCCAGCATCAGGAAGTGGCGCTTTGTGGGATTGCTCAGCGGCCTTGCCCTGACCTTCCTGATCGTGCCACCTTTGATCATCGACACGTTCTTCCAGGAACAGGGACCCGATCCCAACAGGGTGGACTTCACGTTATACGAGCCCAGCCATAGTCCATCGGGCTTTGCATTGGAAAGTACGACGTTTGATACCGTGTTCGCCGATAACGGCTTCCACTGGCACCCCGAAGGAGCGGTTAGGTTCGTCGAGCAACGGTACGTCCGGTCGGGCGGACCTGAATCTGCCGAGGGTTCCGAATACCACGTGCGCCAGTTCACGGCCGAATACGTCCGTTTGCGCGAGTCAGGCTGTCCGTACGAATATCCGTATGCCGAAGGGGAATCCGTCCAAGAGGGAATGAATCCGGACAAATTCGTTTGTCGGAAAGCCGGGACGATGCCCACGGGTGAGACGATCTACCTCGAGGACCGGAAGACCGCGACGGTCACGAGCACCGTGGTCGGTGATACGGCTATCGTCGTGACGTATTTCCGCAGGGAAGGATCGGAAGATGCCGCGTCCCCGCTGGCATTCATCGAATCGATGCGGAAGACGGACAAAAACACGAGACAGGAATTCTCGAAGGAACGATGATCGTTCGCTTATTCTTGCGTGTTCCAGTCGTACAGGGTGCGCCCCCCGGGACGTACTCCTAGCACTTCCCGCACCTTCTGTACGATCGGTCGGCTCTCCTGGTAACTGCCGTGAAGACTGGTGTAGTAGTGTGTCACAGCATCTCTTATGAATGATTCCTGGGTACGCCCTCTGCCGTTTTCCTCGGGGAAGAGCCCGACCACCGCTGCATAATCCATGTCCGTGTCTTCCAGCAGCACGACGCATAGTGCCAACCGAGACATCTGCTCTTTATTGACAGTAGCCTTCCAGCTCGACAGCAACCTGTCGGGACTGCAGCCGGTGACATCGTGTACGGCGGTGACGACCTCCCTCGCCGAAGGCGGATGCCGCCAGATTCGTTCGACTGCACCGAGCGCCTCGTCCATTTCGGCGATCCACCGCCGGTCTAGCCCGCTAAGACTTTCTTCGTTCATGACCGGTTATACTACTATAGTTCCCGTCCCCTGACTCCAAAGCAATGATCGAACGTGAATCCCTGAACGAAATACATGAGCTGGCGCGTCGGAACGGGCTGGATATTGTCGCGCAGGACACCGAGCGACCGTGGGGCGGTTGGTTCAGATTGGATGAGTCTGAGATCGAAGCGTTTGCCCGGGCGTTCTTTCCCGATTTGGAACTACCGCCTCCGGACCGCCGCGAGAAGATGAGTCCGAAGTTCCTGGTGGTACAGTCCGGCGAACGGCTCTCCTGGCAGTATCATGACCGCCGCCGTGAGGAATGGCGGGTGGTACGGGGTCCGGTCGGCATTGCGATCAGCGAGACGGACGAGGAAACGCGACCGGAGGCCTGCGCGGAAGGCGACCGGATATCCATAGCCCAGGGCGAACGGCACCGGCTGGTCGGGCTCGACGATCGGGGATTGGTCGCGGAGATCTGGGTCCATACGAATCCAGAGCATCCTTCCGACGAGGATGACATCGTCCGGCTTCAAGACGACTACGATCGCTCCTAGGCCGGCTCTTCCGGAGGACCGGTCCCGTCCGATTCGCCGGGTACGTACAGCGAACCCGGCCGGTCCGGACCATCCTGCGGGACGAATCGGTCCGCCAGTTCCTGGAAGGCCGCTTCGATCTCGCCCACCGTGCTCCGGGCGGTCACCGGGACCTTGAGCTGCGGTCTGAGTCGCGCCAGGAGGTCGACCATCGGGTCGGCAAGGTCGCTCAATTCCGAGAGAATCACCCGGTTTTCATCGGATAACCGGTCGAAGCGGAGTTGGATCCAGGCGTATCCGTGCGGTACGTCGCTGCTGCAGGCGGATGCGCCGAACGTGGTAATGCCTTTCTCGTGCAGCGTCAGGCACGCGGCGAGGGCGGGTTGCTCGACCAATCCGGCCAGGTCTTCCTTTCGCTCGACGATGACCCCGCCTCCCCCGGGAATGCTCGGAACCTCCGTCAACGGGGCGTCGGCGGGAAGATGCTCCGGTAGCGGGTGATCGGAACGTTCGGGACCGGGACGTTCGGAGTGGGGCATGACGTCAGAGTATAACAGCGTTCGGTCATCCGGGACCGGCTCCGCACGGGTCGGTTTCTTCGTTGACAACGGGAAATACTGGCGATATGGTTATTGGCCGTACCGCAATGACCATGAGAACCGAGCATAAAATCACCGGATGGATCGAAGGACTCGACGATCGCGAACGCGACGAGTTCCGTGATCGGCTGCGTGAGACGAACCGCCGTCGCGGAGAGGCCAAGCCTGAGAGCGCCGATCTCCTGCACGACCTCACGGAAATGGCGGAACGCCGGGAGCCGCTCGGAGAACTCTATCTCGACACGTTCATCGAACACTCGCGGGACTCCGGGGTCGTTTCCGCGCTCAAGCTGGAGATCACCGAGGCAGTCGCCCGGAATCAGCGGAAGGATCCGTTCACGTTCGATGGCCTGGAAGGCGGCGAGCGTCTCGACCTACTCGTATCCGAAGTGACCGCACGGTTCCACGAGGGATTGATCGAGGCTCCGGGTGACGGCCAGCCTTCCGGAGGCGCCAAGGTCGCGAAATTTATGACCGAGGGAACGGAACTTCCCGATTTCCATGAGCGGCTTGAACAGGCGATCGCCGACCAGCCGCCGGACCCGGAGTGGATCGGGTCCATGAGGGAACGCCTTCAGGAATTCTCACTGCATGTGTTCGGGAACAAGCTCGCGTTGGAAACCGCGGTCGAGGTCGCCCAGTATCGGCCCGGCGAAACGTTCAGCGATTCGGAAGTCGCCCGGGCGATCGATCAGCCCGGTAGTCAGGAGCGTTCGACAGCCCAGCCGCAGGCCAGGGGCATCCTGCTTCGCCTTGAGGAAGCAGGCCTGGTCGCTCGTGCCGAGGACGAACCCGGCACTCCCGACCCGCGCTCCGTGTATTACCGGCGAGTGGCGCACCCGTACTGGGATGCGGTGACGGAAATCGGCCGTCACGAAAGCGCGCTGTTCCATGGTGCCCGTCTGAATCGCGAGTAGGCGGTTCAAAAAAGCCGTTGCTAGTGCTATAAAGAGATGTCCCGTTCCGGACGGTGACCTGGGTCGGCAGCAACCGCACCACGTACCGAGGAGGGTCGATGACCCCGACGACAACTTCAGTGGAGGAGCATCTCTGGAACCTGCTCGAGGCCGCCGGGATAGAGGTCCACGCACGTCAAGGCGTCGTCCTGCAGAACCAGTTGGATCTGCCGGTGACCGAGGTCCGGTGGTTCGCCCACGGCAAGGGATCCGGTTCCCGGCGGCACCTGCCGGACGGCTCAAGCGAGTGGTTCACCGACGGCGCCCGGCTCGGCGAGTTCGATCGGCCGCGCATGCCGCCGGGAGTCTCGGTCGACCGGATTCACATCGACGGGGGCACTTACGCGTTCGAGGTCATCACCGGTAACGCGTTCACCCTGGACGGCGAGCTGACGGATTCGCGCAAGCAGCTCGGAGGCATCGTGGTCACGGCGGACGCCGATCCCGATACCGTCCTCGCCGCCATCCGGAAAGCCCTGACCACTCTCTACTGAACAAACCGGACCCTTAAGACTGCACACGCTTGGATCGGTCCGCCAAGCCCGACTCGAAAGAGATCCGGACACGTGTGCAGTTTTTACTTTCCCCCACCTTAGAGTCCTCGGAGCAGTCGCTCCAGGGAAGTGCCTAATGCCTGGCTGATCTTGAGAAGCGTTGGAATGGTCGGCTTACGCCGGCCCTGCTCGATGAATCCGATATGCGAACGATCGATACCGCTTTCCAGCGCTAGCTGATCCTGTGACAAGGACCTTGCCAAGCGTCGTTTGCGTATCCGCTCACCCAGTATTCGAAAAACCTGTTCGGAATTACGCTGCATACGATCACGGTAGGAGCTTACTTTTGTCAGCGACACTGACTTTTGTTATCATTCGAGCAAGCTTACCCGAATGATTAATCGACGAGGAGGAATGATGAAACTACGTAAGGCAGGCTCAATGGCAGCGATCGTGCTGGCCGCAGGCCTGGTGCTAGGCGCCGAAGGCTGCACCACGGAAGACCAGACCCAAAACGAAGGACAGGAAACGCCGGCCGAGGAAACGGTCGGTGTAAACCAGCCGATCCAAGTCGGTGACGTGCGATGGACGGTAACGAAAGTCGAAGATCGCGGGAAGACCCTGACCGCGAACGACGGCTTCACGCCGCCGAAGAACGCCGCCGGTAAGTTCGTACAGGTGCACTACAAGGTCGAGAACTTGGGCAAGGAGATGAAGACCACGGTCGGCGTCGATCTGGAGGATTCGAAGGAACGTCAATTCACGCCGGTCGACGACGGTTTCCTCTATATTCCGCAAGGGGACGACCTCTACATCTTGGATAACCTGAATCCGAACGTACCGCGTGAATTCATCCAGATTTATGAGGTTCCAGCGGATGCGACCGGTCTTGTGGCCCGTGTCGGCAATCTCGAGGCGTTCGGTAATGAAGTAAAAAAGATTAAGCTCGGCCTTTGAGGGTCGGATAGGAGGAAGTATGGCAGAAGCACAGGTACAAACGGCTAGAGTCGGACGTGGTGGCGAGATAGCACTCGCGATCATCGGTGGCGTCTTCGGCCTCGGCGGTGCACTCTTTGCGGTCACCGTAGGCGCGGTGGATGAGTCGATCAACGCGGAAACCTCGACCAGCTACGCAACCGTCGGCGGCTGGGCGGCGATGGGATTCTCCGCGTTGGCAATCGTATCCGCGTTTTTCGTGAAGTCGAGGACGAAGGTCGCGGGATGGCTGCTGCTTGTCTCGGCGATCGGCGGATTGATCTCGATCAGCTTCTTTTACATCATTCCCTTCATCCTGCTGCTGATCGCGGGACTGATGGCACTGCTCCGCGGACGCCGCTAGCCGTTCGGGTCTTAACCCTTGAAAAAGTACCTTAAATGTGGTACTTTTTCTTAATTTAACGGAAACCGAAACCCACATGCTAGACAGCTTGATCCAGACGGCCGGCTACTACGGGTATTCGCTCCTGCTCCTCGGGGCCTTCCTCGTGGCCGGGTTCGCGGCGGTACGGCTTCCGCTGGTCCGCTCGCTGTTCCTGCCGGGCTCCTTGGCCGCCGGTGCGCTCCTGCTGGCCTTCAGCCCGCAGGTGGCAGGCGTCCATTTCCCCGACGTGCAGTTGCCGGGCCTCTACTACGACGACTGGCGGGTGCTTCCCGGACTGTTGATCAACATCGTGTTCGCCTGCCTGTTCCTGGCCCGGCCGATCCTGCCGCTCAAGCGGATGTGGTCGCTCGCCGGCCCGCAGGTGGCCTTCGGGCAGACGATCGCCTGGGGCCAGTACGTCATCGGCGGGTTGCTGGCGCTCTTCGTGCTGGTCCCGTTGCTCGGGATGTCGCCGCTTACTGCCGCCCTGATCGAAATCAGCTTCGAAGGCGGTCACGGCACCGCGGCCGGCCTGGCGCCGGTATTCGACCAGCTGGGATTCTCCGAAGGTCGCGACCTGGCGGTCGGGCTGGCGACGACCAGCATGGTCGTCGCGCTGGTCAGCGGTATCCTGGTGGTCAACTGGGGAAGGCGGAAGCATCACGTCCAGGCGCCCCGCCGGACGGCGCGCAACCTCGCCTACCATCGGCGGATCCTCACGGACCTGCGTAAGGAAGGCGTCCGCGTCCGTGACCAGGTGACGCCGCGGCGATTGCTCAGCCACCTGCTGCTCGTGGCGATGGCGGTGGGCATAGGCTGGATCTTGCACCAAGGCCTGATCGCGATCGAGGAAACGCCCCTGGCCCGGGAAGTCGGCCTGAGCGTCTTCCGCTACGTCCCGCTCTTCCCGCTCTGTATGTTCGGTGGCATGATCGCGCACACGCTCTGGAAGTGGAGCGGGCTGACCGTCTCACGGCCGCTCGTCGACATCATCAGCGCCGTATCGCTCGGTGTGCTGATTGCCACGGCGGTCGGCACGATGTCGCTCGGCTACATCGCCAGCCACATGGCGACGTTCACGCTCCTGGCCGTCTCCGGTATCGTTTGGATTCTCTTCGCCTTCTTCTTCCTGGCGCCCCGCATGTTCCATGAGCACTGGTTCCAGCGGGGAATCGTGGACTCCAGCCAGTCCATGGGCACCACGGCCACGGGGCTGCTGTTCCTGTACCAGGTCGATCCTGAGGACAAGACCAACGCGGTCGAAGGATACGGCTACAAGCAGCTTCTGTTCGAACCGTTTGTAGGCGGCGGGTTCGTGACGGCCCTCTCGATGCCGCTGATCGTCGCCTGGGGACTGTCCGTGTTCACAGCGGTATGCGGGGTCGTCTTCACGGCCTGGCTCGTGCTCGGCATCCGGTACTTCGGCCG
This sequence comes from uncultured Candidatus Saccharibacteria bacterium, assembly GCA_964476895.1. Classification (GTDB taxonomy): domain Bacteria; phylum Patescibacteriota; class SICC01; order SICC01; family SICC01; genus JALYJZ01. The sequence goes on from CAYZCS010000003.1 coordinate 11,837, forward strand.
CCTCCGGATCGAGGACAAGATGGCACCGGAGCGCACCCAGGCCTCCAGTAAGCCGTCACCCCATCCGGTGCGATAGCGAAATTCGTGTCTGTAGAGCAAGAATATGACCTTAACGGTCATTCCGCTCGTGTCGCGGATATGGTATATTTACCCGTCGCACCTTTTCAACGCAACGGCAATCGTGCCCTCGGGGCACAGAAGGAGACGTAATGGATCAAACGAGATCACTTTCCCGCTACGACTGGGGCCTCTTCGCGTTTATCCCGCCTTTCGTCATGGCCGTGGGGTTATTCATTGCCCTGCTGGCTGAGGTGGCTCACACTCAGTTGGCGTGGGCGGCGATCTTCGGAGCGAGCCTCCTCATGTACGGCCTCATGCAGCTGAACGTGGGAATCCGAGAGCAAAGGCCATGGCGGTCGCGAATGGTGTCCAGCCTCATCCTGCCCCTGGCGCTGTGGGCACTCGTAGTGTTCATTATGCTTCCGGCCGTTTCTCCCGACTTCTAGCCGAAGCTGGCGCCACCTTGGGGTTTCGTTACAGATACTGGTAGCACCATCAGCCATCTGTGACGGAACCCCTTTTTTATTTGTAGAATCGGGGCATGCCCGACCTGACCATATCGACCACGGCCAAAAGCGAAGTCGTCGATATCACCGACCGTGTACAGCAGCTCGCGGAATCCGCCAGCCTGAAGGACGGCGTGGTACATCTGTCCGTCGCGCATACCACCGCGGCGCTTTCCACCGCCGACCTCGATCCCGGCACCGACCAGGATCTACTCGAGGCATACCGTGCGCTAGTTCCGGAGCTCGATTACCGGCATCCCCACGACCCGTCGCACGTCGGCGACCACATCCTCAGTTCGTTGATCGGCACCAGTGAAAGCGTACCCGTCCGCGACAGCAAGCTCGTGCTCGGCACCTGGCAACGCGTGGTGCTCTACGAGTTCGACGGCCCGCGGGAGCGGACGGTGGTGGTGACGGCACTCGCTAGTTGAGCGACTTTCCTTGTAATTCTGGCGCATATATAGTGAAGTGTTATGTCTACGAGAGAACCACTCAACGAAGTTGAACGCGAAGAACGCCGCATGCGTTTTGATGAAGCGGCAGAGGAATATCAGCGTGCTCGCCCTGGTTACCCGGACAAGGTGTTCGATGATATAGAAGCCTTGGGCGGTATTGCGGACCATGCGCGGGTATTGGAAATCGGATGCGGGACAGGACAGGCTACCCGCTCGTTAGCCGAACGTGGCCATGAGGTAGTTGGCGTCGAGTTAGGCAAGAGTTTAGCTGACGTTGCTCGGCGGGAATTGGCGTCCTACCCCAATGTCGCAATCCACGCCGGGGCATTCGAAGCTTGGCCGCTTCCAGACGAACGATTCGACTTAGTCTTGGCAGCCACTTCATTCCATTGGATTGATCCCGAAATCAGATTGGCCAAGTCGGCAGCAGCGCTCAAGGATGGCGGAGGCATCGGGATTGTGGTCATTAGCACACGTCGAGAGACAGGTTTAGATGGCGGCTTCTTTGCGACGGAGCGCCAATGTTTCGAGCGAAATGGATATGAGATGTGGGGTGAACGAGATATCTCGGAGGATGCACAGACGTTGGATTCTTCGGAATTGTTCACTGAGCCAATCGTCAGAAACCATCAGTTCACGATTGAATATACAGAGGCGGAGTATATAGAATTCCTACGCACTCAATCTGCCATCCGTAATAATCTTGGAGAAGCGGATCGTGAAAATTTGCTCAACCAAATCTCGGAAGCGATTAAAAACGAATATAGCGGAAGGGTGCTCAGGCCATGTACAGCTGAACTAGCGTTCGCCCGAAAGTGTTGAGACTGCGAAACAAATATTCGAGTGTGTGACTAAAATCGCAGCTTGTAGCCCTTGCGGAAGATCCAGTAGACGACGGCGAACAACACCAGCACGCCGCCGGACACGACCGCCAGCGACAGGTACGGGTTCACGTCAGAGTACCCCAGGAACCCGTGCCGCACGCTGTTGATCATGTAGAAGACCGGGTTGAAGTGGGCGATGGTCTGCCAGGGTTCGGGCAACAGCTCGGCAGAATAGAACACGCCGCCGATGAAGATCAGCGGCTGTAGCACGAAGCTCCGGTAGAGGCTGATATTGTCGAACGCCTCGGCGAACACGCCGACTAGCACGCCGAACAGCGCGAAGAACAGGCCGATCGATGCGAAGCTCCAGAGGAGAAGCAGCGGATCGGCCACCGGCAACCCGACGAGCAGCCCTGCGGTAAGCAGCGTGACGCCGGCGATGATCGCGCCGCGCACGAATCCGCCGAGCGTGTATGCTCCGAGCAGCTCCAGGTTATGGAGCGGCGAGGCCAGCTGGTCCTCGATCGCCCGCATGAACCGTTGCTGGAACAGCGAACTTGCGTTGTTCTCGAACGCGTTCAGGGCGAAGGCCATCATCACCAGGCCCGGCAGGATGAACGTGATGTACGGCACGCCCTCGAGCTCGCCGACCCGGCTGCCGAGTGCCGCGCCGAATACGGAGATATAGAGGTACGTCTCAAGGAGCGGTGTGAGGATCGTCTGCCGCTTGATGCTCCAGTACCGCGTGAACTCACGGCGGAAACTAAGTCCGAACCGGGTCTGCCAGGCGCTCACTTGAAGGCTCCCGCGGTGCCTGGCTTGCTGGCGATTCCGGCCTTGGCGCCGTTCCGCCCGAGCTCTTCCCGTCCAACCACCGAAAGGTATACGTCTTCCAAGGTCTTCTTCTTGAACTTCCGTTTGAGCTCCCGGACGGTGCCTTGCTCCACGATCTGCCCTTGGTTGATCAGGGCGATCCGGCTGGCGAGCTGCTCCGCCTCCTCGATGTAGTGGGTCGTGAGCAGGATCGTCGTGCCGGCGTCGTTGACGCGCTTCATGTAGTGCCAGAGTTCGAGCCGGAGCTCCACGTCCACGCCGGCGGTCGGTTCGTCCAGGATCAGGAGCTTCGGCTTGTGCATCAGCGCCCGCGCGATCACGAGCCGGCGGCGCATGCCGCCGGAGAGTGCCCGCACGCTGGCCTTCCGCTTGTCTTCCAGCGAGAACGCCTTGAGCAGCTCCTTGATCCGGCGCTGGCGCCGCTGCTTCGGCATGCCGTAGTAGCCGCCGTGGTAGTCGAGCGTTTCTTCGACGGTCAGGAACCAGTCGAGGCTCATCACTTCCTGCGGGCTGAGCCCGACGGCCTGGCGCGCCCGCTGGTACTCCTTCACCGCATCCCTGCCAAAGACCTTGATCTCCCCGGCAGTCGGCACGGCGAGGCCGGTGACGCAATGGATCAGCGTGGATTTCCCGGCGCCGTTCGGACCGAGCAGCCCGAAGAACTCACCCTTGCCGACCGTGAGGTCGACGCCTTTGAGGGCCTCGGGTCCCTTGCGGTACTGTTTGACCAGTCCGTTGATCGAAAGCGCGTCCATACCGAACTAGTATAGCGCGGCTTCGGGCTCGGGATCGGGAGCGTCCGGCATTTCCGCGCCGACACGTTCCGCGGCGTACCGCTCCAGGGCAGTCAGGACTTCTTCCGGCACGAAACCCAAGTTGTCGACCGCGTATCGGTCCAGCGCCCGGATAACGGCGGGGCTCATCGCTCCTACCTCCTCGGCCATGCACGCTTTCGCTGCGCGCTGTGCCGGGCTAACGTTCCGTTCGACCGGTGCTTCCGCAAACAGTTCGGGATGTGGTCCGGCCATATGTCTCACCTCCTCTCATGTGCCAATCAATGGATACGAAAAAACCGCCTCCCGGCGGTTGATGGGTGATCGAAGCGTTTTCGCGCTAGCGCATCCCAGCCGCCGGGGTGGGCGGGCTAAGGAGGAGCAGGAGCTGCGAAACGTTTCTCACGGTGCCATCCTAGTCCCGCACCGTTCCTTCTTCAAGGCGCCGTGACGGTCGTTTCCTCACGGAGCATGAGCGGCGTTACACTGGGGGCATGACCCGCATCTATACCCGCACCGGTGACAAGGGCCTGACCAGCCTCTACGGCGGCCAACGCGTCCCGAAGTTCAAGACGCGGGTGGCGGTGTTCGGCTCGCTCGACGAACTGAACGCGAGTCTTGGCGTGGCGCTGTCGGGAATCACCGACGAAGACATCCAGAAGACGCTGCTCGAGATCCAGAACACGCTCTTCAATATCGGTGCCGAAGCGGCCGAAGGGGGCACGAAGGCGAAGAAGATGATCGACGATGCACTCCGCGTCGGGCCGATGCAGGTAGCGAAGCTGGAACGCTGGATCGACGCGTTCGAACAAGAGCTTGCGCCGCTCAATGCGTTCATCCTGCCGGGCGGCTCCGGACCCGGTGCGCAGCTTCACCTGGCCCGGGCCGTCTGTCGCCGCGCCGAACGGCGTCTTTCCGCGCTCGGTGAGGAAGAGACCGTGAACCCGGCGAGCCTGATGTACCTCAATCGCCTGTCCGACCTGCTGTTCGTGCTTGCCCGGGCGGTCAACCACCGGGCCGGTGTTCCCGAACAGACCTGGCGCAAGTAAGCGCTCCGTTCGGCCGTTGCCCTTTCGAAAGCGAGGGAGCATACTGACGGCGAATCTCGCCGAAAGGAGGTGATCGCAATGGAGTTCGTATTCGATCAACTCGACGTGAATTACTGGGCCGTGCTGGTGTCCGGTATCGTGGCGATGGTCATCGGCGCCGTGTGGTACAACGCCTTCGCTAAGCCGTGGATGAAAGGCGCGGGCCTGACCAAGAAGGACGCCGAACAAGCCGACCCCTCGACGTACTTCGTGTCGTTCCTGGCGTTCCTGCTGGCCTTCTACGTGCTGGCTCACGTGGCTGCGTTGGCCGAGGTGACCAACGTGACCGAGGGCATCCTGGCCGGACTGTGGATGTGGCTCGGTTTCGTCGCGACCGTGACCGGCATCAACTACCTGTACCAGCAGAAAAGCCTGCAGTTCTACGCCATCGACACCGGCTACATCCTGCTGGTGTTCCTGGTGGCTGGCGGTATCATCGGCGGCTGGCCGGTGTGACGGTTGCTGTGCGTGAAAGCCCCCGCGGTGATCGGGGGCTTTTGCATCTAGGTGCTTCCCGGGGTCTTTCCGGCAGCTGCAAAGTCCGCTACGATTTTCCAGTTGGCAAATACGAGGAAAGGAGCACATGCAGCACGTTCGCTACACGGTGACGCACGACGAGGGCCACTGCCCGGCCAATGACGCCGGTCTGCTAAAAGACTTGCTGGCCCGGTTACCGGAGCTGGGGTCGTTCATCGAGCAGGAGTCAGGCGGCAAGATCGCGCTGGTGCAGCAGGAGTTCGATCGCAACGGACACCGGTTCGAGTTCTGCCTTCGGCTGGACGGCCTTCGGGTCGAGGAGGGCGGCGATCTGCTCAAGGCGGGTCTCGGTCTCAAGAAGATCACGATCCGCTCCCGGACGTACGAGACCGTCGAACAGGCCGCTGCGGCCCTCGAAAAGAAGCTGGCCGCACTCGAAGCCTGACGCACCATTCTGCCAACGCCCAGCGGGCCCCTCACATCTCACGATGTTTGCGGGCCCGCTTTTTCGCTCGAACCTTTGGGTATTCCGCCGATGACTGCAGGCAGCTACGGGGTACACTGGAAGGTAAGAATAACCGAGGAGGCACATGGCCGACTACCAACCTAAGCCATACGATTCGCGGCTCGATGACCTGAAAGGGTTCTCGAAGGAATCCGTCCAGGCGCACTACAAGCTCTACGAGGCGTACTGCAACAAGTACAACGAGGCCTCCGCGCGGCTGGCGGAAGCCGACAAGTCGAAGGCGAACCAGATCTTCTCCGACTATCGTGCCGCCGCGACCGATCTCACGTTCGCGATCGGCGGCATCAAGAACCATGAGATTTACTTCGGCCATCTCGGCGGGGACGGTTCGCCGGTGGACGGCGCGTTCAGCAAGCAGGTCGAGCAGGACTTCGGTTCCTGGGACGAGTACATCGCCGACCTCACGGCTGCCGGCATGGCGGCCCGTGGCTGGGCGTGGACGGCCTGGGATACGGACTTTGGTAAGCTGATGAACGTGATCGGCGATGCCCAGAACACGTTCCCGGTCTGGAACGCGTTCCCCGTGGTCGCGCTCGACGTGTACGAACACTCGTACGTCGCCGATTTCTCGACCGCACGGCCCAAGTACATCGAAGCGTTTCTCGCCAACATGGACTGGCAGGCGGTCGAGGACCGGTTCGCGGCAGCCCGCGACTGATGTTTCGGTTGCGCACGCTTGCTTCGGACGGTATCGTGACCGCAGGATAACTAACCTGGAGGTTCCATGGCGGAAACCACTCCCAACACGCCAACGCAAACTAACGGACCGGCCGTCAAGCGCAGCGTACTCAGGGTGCTCGGACTGAGCGTCGTGACGTTCGGACTCTACAATCTCTACTGGTTCTACGTCACCCGGAAAGCGGTCGACGAGGAACTCGGCGCTGAACGGTCCCTGAAGCAGACGCCGGGTTTGCAGCTGTTCGGCCCGATCGGCCTCGGCATCATCGGCGCGCTCCTCTCGGTCATCCTAATCGGCATCCCGATCCTGATCGCGGCAGCGGTCCTCGGGGTCGTCGTCATCTACTATCTGTTCAAGGACATTTCGACCGTTCGTACCAAGGCGGGCCTCCCCGGATTCCCGGCGGTATGGTATGTGCTCGGTCCGATCATCGCCGGCATCGTGCTGGCGTTCGTGCCGCCGCTCGGCCTGCTGGCCTCGCTCGCCGGGTTCGTCATCTACGGCATCGTGGTGAACAAGCTGAACGAGTACTGGGACAAGAAGACCGGCGGGACGGCGACCAGCGCCCAGTTCACCGGTGGTGAAGCCGGCGTGGTCGTGGCCGGGGTCGTGCTCGGCATCATCCAGGTGCTGGTACTCGGCGCCGCGATCCTGGCTGCGGTCGGCTTGCAGCAGAGCGAGAATGAGCTGGAAGACGTCCAGCAGCAGCTCGAGCGCGAGTATCCTGAGTTCTACCAGGAGTAACAACTCTCCGAAATCATTGGACACGCGCCGCTGGAAAGCGGCGCGTGTTTCGTTCGTCCGCGGTAGGATGAAGGCATGGTAACCATAGAGCATGATGGCAGCCGAGGCTGAAGTTCCGATCGTGTTCTACCCCGGGTCGGAGTATGCTCCCGAGGATATCCGTGAGACCGCCGAGCTGCTCAGTCTGGTATTCATGGGGGGATACGAATCTGGGAACGACGGTTCCACGGAATACAAAATAGAAGAATGGAGAGCATCCGAACTGCTTGAGGAGTGGTCGGATCCCGAGATGCACTTCACCTTTAGGGTCGACAGGGACGAACCGCCGCCCGGCGTCGCCAAGCCGTTGATTCACCGGGAAGCGTTCGAGGACGACGGAATCGGCTGATGGAGCCGTTCGTTGCCAAGGGCGATTTTCCGCTGCTTGCCCACGCATCTGGTGACAAGCCTCTCGCGTATCTCGACTCCGCGGCCACGGCACAGAAACCGTCCGTCGTACTGGAGGCGATGGATCGTTTCTATCGGGAAGCATACGCGCCGGTCGGGCGCGGCATCTATGCGCTGACGGAACGGGCCACCCGGCGGTACGAGGAGGCACGGAAGAAAACGGCGTCGTTCCTCGGTGCGGCCGACCCGTCGGAGATCGTATTTACGAAGAACGCGACGGATGGCATCAATCTGGTAGCTGGTGGATGGGCCCGCCGGAACCTGCAGAAAGACGACGCGATCCTGCTGACCGAGATGGAACACCACTCGAACCTGGTGCCCTGGCAGCTGTTGGTCGGGGAGCTTGGACTGGAACTGCGCTTCGCGCGGATTACCGAACAGGGCACGCTGGATCTCGACGACTTCAAAAGCAAGCTGACGAGAGCCAAGCTCGTCGCGGTCACGCACGCCTCGAACGTGTTGGGAACCGTCAATCCGGTCGCCGATCTCGCGGCGCTGGCGCATGAGGCAGGAGCGAAAGTCCTGGTGGATGGCGCGCAGGCCGCCCCCCGACTTCCGGTGGACGTGGGTTCGCTCAGTGCCGACTGGTACGTCTGCTCGGGCCATAAGTTGTACGGCCCGACGGGCATCGGGGTGCTTTGGACCCGGGCGGCGATGTACGGGTCGATGCATCCCGTATCCGGTGGTGGTGGCGCGGTCAGGGACGTCAGTTTCGACAAAGCCACGTTCGCGGACCCGCCGGCGAAGTTCGAGCCCGGATCGCCCCCGGTCGCGGAGGCGGTCGGGCTGGAAGCGGCGATCGACTACCTGGAACGGCTTGGTCTGGAGGCGGTTGCCGAACACGAGCGTGCGCTGAACTCGTATGCATTCGAACGCCTCGGCACAATCACGGGATTGAGGGTACTCGGCCCGACCGATCCGGCGGCGCGCATCGGACTGGTTTCGTTCACGATCGACGGCGTACATCCCCATGACCTGGCGACGTTCCTGGATCAGGAGGGCGTAGCCATCCGCTCCGGTCATCACTGCGCGCAACCGCTCCATGACCGGCTCGGCATCTCCGCGTCCGCCCGGGCGAGCTGGGGAGTCCACACGGGGACCGGAGACATCGACCGGTTGGCCGAAGGTATCGAACGGGCCCGGAAAGTGCTGGCCGGATGATCCGCCGCGCAGTTGCGGAAAGTGAGGGACATAGATAAGCTAAGTCGTTATGAGCACCGACGCAGAAATGACATTCTCACACGCGGAAGCATTCGACCGCCTGCAGGGAGAGCTCGGATGGGGAGGCGACGACTGGGCCGAGGAAATCCTGAGCGAGGGGTATGCAAGGCGCGTCGGTGTGCTTCTGGAAACCCCGGTCCGCGACGATTCGGAGCAGGCCACGTTGTTATCGGGCATTAAAGAGATCCTGGATCATCATGAATCAAGAATTCGGAGGGCGGTACTGACGGAGGACCAGCCAGGACATTCATATGAGGAAGCCTGCCAGCTGGGAGTGTTGATGGATAAGCTGGCCCGAAGATACGCAGGCGCCATCGATGGAGAGTCCATATCCGTAGAGGAGGCCGAAGCATACGTGGGGCAAGCCGAGCGGTATCGGGAAGAGGTGCTTTTCATGGTCGACGGGAATGTCACACGGGCTTTCGGAGAAATCCCTCTAGAAAAAAAGGTCGCCTGGTACTCGGAGTACTTTGCATAAGTAGAGCAAGGTCTCCTGAGTCCGAGCGGCCGACAGGCATTCTCGATATGATCGAGTCCGAGATCCGAAGCGGCGATCCGGAACAAATGGCAGCCGCCGACTTCCGCATCTCCCATATTAGATATGAACCGGGAGCCACCGATTCAATAGAGCGTCGCGACGGACTCGTGCTAGACCTGGCGGAAGCCTGGGTGCTGCATGGCAGGGAGCTCAGCGGTGTCAGGGCGCTGACTTACCTGAGCCGTCATGGCGCAGAACAGGGTCAGACAGTGGATGGTATGCGTCGAATTCTTCAGCATGTAGATGCTGCCGACTTGGAGGACATGGTCTCTCAGTTTCACAACGTTGACGGATTAGCCGACGCGCTCGAAGCGGCGCAAAGAAGCTAACGTGACTCCGGCGGCCACCACTGGTACCGGCCCAGGTCGCAGGTAAAGTCATCGCCGACCTCGACCCCTTCGCTCGATAGCTCCGCACGGTGGACCGTCATCCCGCCGGGATAGCCCGGTGCGACCCGGCCGTGCCGGTTCACGACCCGCTGCCAGGGAAGTGACGGGTCGCCGTAATGCGCCACGAATCCGACCGCGCGGGCCCGTCGCGGGTGGCCCAGCAATGCCGCGATCTGGCCGTACGTCATCACCCGGCCGCGGGGAATCCTGCGGACCAGTCCGTTAACCCGTTCCCGAAAGGATGACGCTGTCATCACCTACATAGAATACCCGCTTTTTCCCCGGGCTATTCGTGAACCGTCCTTCTCGGAAGAACGCGAGCAGCCGCTGTCGCCGATCATCGGATTCCATGATGGCTTCCAACCAGCCGTCCACGTCCGCCGATTTTGCCAATCCGTCTTCTTCCACCCGCTGTTTGGTACGCTCGCGCGCCCATTCGACCCCTTCGTCGAATGCCGCATCCACCTCATGGTCCGCGGAATCCGTCGTGATGAAGTGCCGGTCGTGCGCTCCGCCCAGCCCGATCGCCAGGTTTACCCGCAGTTCGTACTCGGCCTCCGAAACGGTCTCGGGAGGCCGTTCCACCGGGACCCTGGAAGGCTTCTTTGACATGACGGGCCAGTATATCCCTAGTTCGAGAGGTATTCGAGCAGCAGTCGCGTGCCCCAGCCCGATCCGCCCTTCTTGATGTACCCGCTGTCCTTGGCGGCCATCGCGGCACTGCCGATGTCGAGGTGGACCCACGGCGTCTTCCCGACGAAGTGCTTGAGCAGCAGCGGGCCGGAAAGGGTGTAGGCCCGGCCAGACACGATGTTCGAGAAGTCCGCGACCGCGCTCTTCGTCATCTCGTCGTACTCCTCGGGGAACGGCAGCGGCCAGACCCTTTCGCCGGTGCGTTCGCCGGCTTCCGTGAACCGCTCTTCCATCCGCGGCTGGCTGGCGAAGATCGCCGCGTACGACGGCCCCAGGCTGATCTCCGTGGCGGTCAGCGTCGCCAGGTCGACGATCTCGTCCGGCTTGTCCTTGTCCACGGCATACGCGAGCGTGTCCGCCAGGGTCAGCCGGCCCTCCGCGTCGGTGTTGCCGACCTCGATGGTCTTGCCGTTGTAGGCCATGACCACATCTCCCGGTTTGTACGCCGATCCGCCGACCAGGTTCTCCGTCGCCGGGAGGTAGCCAGTGACCTTGTGCCGGACGCCGAGTTTCTTCAGCGCGCTCATCGCACCGAGCACCGCGGCACCGCCCGACATGTCGAGCTTCATGTCCTCGAGGGCCCCGCCGCGCGAAGGCTTCAGGTTCAACCCGCCGGAGTCGTAGGTGATGCTCTTGCCGACCAGGACGATGTGCTTCTGTTTGCCGGCGCCGGCCTTCCGCGAGCGGTACGTCAGTTTGATCAGCTGCGGCGGTTCGTCGGAACCGCGGGCGACGGCCAGGAGCGCGCCGAGCCCGGCCCGCTTGATCTCGGCCGGCCCGAGCACGGAAATGCCGAGCCCGCCCTTACGGGCCACCGCGCGGGCTTCTTTGGCGAGCTGTTTCGGCGTGAGGTGCGAGGGTGGTTCGTTGGCGAGGTCGCGGGCCAAGATCTGGGCCTCGGCGGCCGTCTGTCCCCGGCGGATTCCATCCATGGACTCACGGCGTGCCGTCGTTGAGCCGCCGACGAGGGTCAGCGTCTGTGCGGCCGTCTTGTCTTGTGACTTATGTTTGGTGAAGCGGTACGTCCCGAGCAAGGCTCCTTCGGCTACCGCTTCGGCCACGGTTACCACGTCCGGTCTTTGCCCGTCCGGAACGGGTCGAGCCAGTTTCGCGAGGTGGCAGGACTGTGCCTGCTGCATGGCCGCCGCCACTGATTTTCGAATCGCGTCCGGAGAGGCCGGCCAAGGACCCAGGCCCGTCAGGATAACTTTCCGTACCGGCAATAACCGCGCGTCGTGGTTGTGCACGACCAGCGTTTGGCCGAGTCCGCCCTCGAACTTGGCGGCTGCCATTTCTTTCTTCAAGAATCCTTTCAATCGCTTGTCTGCCTCGTGGGTGGCCGGTGGCAGCGTCTTCCTGCCTTTGGCCACATGGAGGATCAGCGCATCGAGATTCTTGGGATATGCTTGGGAAACGTGAAATTTCATTGAATTCACCCGTAGAATGTAACAGTACCTAGTGTATAGGGCATCGGGGCGTGGCGCAGCCTGGTAGCGCGCATCGTTCGGGACGATGAGGTCGTGGGTTCAAATCCCGCCGCCCCGACAGGCAATCATGGTCGATCCTCCATTGACCCGCCGACCACCGGTCGGCATGGTAGGAGTGCCCTTTAACTTCCGTACTTGCCCCGATTCACCGAGGAAAGGAACCATGATGGCACTACGCGACAGGATTCGCGCGAGCGCGTGGATGTTCGGTAACCTGGTCCGTCGCCTGACAGGCAGACAGGAGGTCCCGCTGCAGTGGGGACGCTCGAAAATCATGCCGCTCAGGAGAATCCGGATTACCGTGGACCCCAAAACGCTCGGTCGCCGTTCGCAGTAAACCCGAATTCGAAGACCTACAGACCCTACAGTCGTTCCGGAAGTATGGTCATCGGGGAAGTCATTCGTACACCACGAACCTTCCCCATTCCCCCGAAGGCATCAGCGGTGCCCTCGGGGGAATCATCGTGCCGTCTTGCATATTCATCCGTAGGCACGGCGGCATCCCGGCAGTATAATGCCTGCCTTGTATGGCCAAGAAACCGTCCAAACGGAGCCACCGGGGCGACTCGTCTCGCAGCACCTCCGACCAGCTCAGGGACTCGGTCGAGGGACGTCAGCGCGAGTTCATCTCGATAGCTTCGCATGAGCTGCGCACGCCGCTCACCGCCCTGACCGGGTACTTGGCACTGGCCATGAGCACGGCCGATCCCGAGCAGAGCCGGGAATTCGTGGATCGGGCCTACAAGGCGTCCCAACGGCTCACTACCCTGGTGGAAGACTTGCTCCAAGTGGCCCGCATCGAGGAAGACCGTACGCCGTTCCATCCGACCGCGGTCCATCCGGACGAAGCCATCCAGGAAATCCTCGACGATCTCCGCACGGCCGTCGACCGGAAGCAGATACGCATGACCCTGAAGGGCGAGCTCACCAAGCGAGATGTCATCCGCGTCGACCGGACGAAGTTCTGCCAGGTGCTCCGGAATGTCCTCGACAACGCGATCAAGTACACGCCCGCCGGCGGACGCGTGGCGGTCGCTACCCGGGTGCGTGATCGGATGGTCCAGGTACGGATCCGCGACTGGGGCATCGGGATCGATGCCGAGAACCTGGAGAAGATCTTCGACAAGTTCTTCCGCGAATACACGGAGCTCTCCGCCGCGGCCGGCGGCACCGGCCTGGGGCTTTTCATTACCAAACAGTTGGTCGAACGGCAGGGCGGGACGCTCCAAGTGAGGTCCCGACGTGGAGAAGGGACGACGGTGACCGTGTCGTTCCCGCGCAGCCGGCCGGTCGCGGCTCGCCGCCGCGGTGCTACAATGCAGAAAAGTACGCGGAAACAAAGCAAACAAACCTGAAACGACATATGCCCCCCCGACCCATCAGCGTCCGTTCTCCGATTGATGACAGTGAGGTTGGCCGTATCCCGCGTCAGCGGCGTTCCGATGTGGATGCCGCCTACAAGCGGTTGGCCACGGCCCAGCGGGAGTGGGCGGCCGTGCCGCTCCCGGACCGCTTCCGTACGGTCGGGCTGATCGCGAAAGTGCTGCGTCGCCACCGCCGCGAGCTGGCGGACCTGCTGATCCGGGAAATCGGGAAGACTCCCGGCGAGGCGGAAGGGGAGATCGTCCGGACGGCGGAGCTGGTCGAGGAGACGGTCCGAGAGGCCCGGCGTCTGAAGCCCGAACGGATCCGCGCCGAGGACTTTCCCGGATTTCCGCGCGGCCGCACGCAGACCGTCGAACGGACGCCGCTTGGCGTGGTGCTCGCGATCGGTCCGTTCAACTATCCGGTCAATCTCTCCATCAGCAAGGTGGCGCCGGCGTTGGCGCTCGGGAACACCGTTCTCTGGAAACCGCCAACGCAGGGCGCCGTCACCTGCCGCCGTTTGCTCCAACTGCTCTACGCCGAGGGATTCCCGCGCGACCTCCTGCGGATGGTCACCGGCACGTCATCCGAGATCGGCGACCACCTGGTGACGCACCCGCGGTGCGCGATGGTGGCGATGACCGGAAGCACCGCGGTCGGGCAACGGATCGCCGCGCGGACCGGGATGATTCCGCTGCTCCTCGAGCTTGGCGGCAACGACCCGGCGGTCGTTCTGGCCGATGCCGACCTCGACCTGGCCGCCAAGCACATCGCCGGCGGGGCGTTCAAGCTGGCGGGCCAGCGCTGTACCGCGGTGAAACGGGTGTACGTGATGGACCGTGTCGCGGACCGGCTGGTACGGAAGATTACGGAACAAGTCGAAGCGAAGTTCGGTACTGCCGGTGACCCGCGGGAGCACCCGGTCAGTCCCGTGATCAGCGATGACCAGGCCAGGTACCTGCGGACGCTCCTGTCCGATGCCAAGCGACGCGGGGCCCGGGTCGTCCGCGGCGGGACGATCCGCGGTCGGCACGTCGAGGCTACCGTGCTCGACCGTGTCCCGCACTCGGCCCGGGTCGTCCGCGAGGAACAGTTCGGCCCGATCCTGCCGGTCGTCCGCGTCCGGGATGCGGAGCAGGCCGTGCGGTTCGCCAACGACTCCGAATACGGACTCCAGGCCTCGGTCTTCTCACGGAATGAAGCGCGCTGTCGGAAGATCGGAGCGCGGCTCGAAGCGGGTGGCGTCCACTTGAACGGCCCCGACCAGCGGGCGCCGGATAACTTCATGTTCACCGGCCACAAGGCCTCCGGCATCGGCGCGCAAGGCGTCCGGTTCGCCCTCGAGGCGATGAGCCGCCCCAAGGGCATCGTGACCAACCGGTAGCGCACCACGGTCCTGACCCCAGGGTTCACTCCTTGACACATGGGGCGTTTTTTGCTATGCTTTCCTAATTTTTGGAAATCGCTCTGACGCCTGAAATGCAACACGAACATATAAAAAGTAAGGCCGGCGCACTGCTGCTGGCGGTTTTGGTCACCGGCGCGGGAATCCTGCCGGTGTCACCCGTCCGGGCCGAGGAAAGCCCGGTTCATGCGCACGACACCGCGGAGGACGAATCGCGTCTCCACGTCCTCGACGGCGAGCTGACGTCCATCGCGGAACGGATCCCGCAGGTCGAGTCGCAGCTTAAGGATGCCCGCAAGAAGCAGGCGGCGGTCGAAGCCGAACTTGGGGAAGTGCGCTCCGAGATGCAACGACTCAGGCCCTCGCTCGAGGCCGCCCGGGCGGAGTACGAACACAAGCAGGGACTGCTGGCTGCCAGCATCGGCGAGGATTACCGCAGCAAGGATCCCGAGACGATCGAATTACTGGCTGCCAGTGGGTCCGTTTCGGACGCGTTCACCAAGCTGAAGTACGCGGCGGTACTCGAGGAGCATCTCGACAAGCTGGCTCGCGAAGCCGACGCGGCGTACGATACGCTCCAGCAGCGAGGGGCCGCCCTCGAATCGCGGCAAGGTTCGCTGGAGCTGCTCGAACGGCAGGTCGAATCACTGAACCGCTCGATCACCGCGCAACGCGACGAACTCAAGGAACTGCTTGAGAACCGGGCCCGTGAAGCGGCCTACCTTCAGGAAAAGATCGCCCGGGCCAAGCTGGTCCAGAGCCAGCTGCTCGATGAGGCCGGCGGCAACGCGATCTGGGGAAGCTTCTCGGAGGGCGCGCGCGTGAAGCAGGGCGAGACCATCGGCTTCGAGGGCTCCACCGGTTTCTCCACCGGGTGCCACACCCACTTCTCGGTGATCAAGGACGGTCGCTGGCATAACCCCGAAGTATTCTGGGCGAAGCTCAAGAAGCCGGACGGCTCCCTGGTGCAGCCGTACGGCTGGACGGCGTGGGCCAAGCAGGGCGTCTACGGCGGTAACATCCACAACGGCATCGACGTGGTGCAGGGCTGCGGCAAGCCGGTCCGGGCGGCTGCCGACGGTACCATCATCCGCGATACCCAGAACGACGGATCGGGCTTCGGGCACTACGTGATGATTCGTCACGCCGACGGGCTGATTACCCTCTACGCGCACCTGTTGTAGCGGGGCCTTAGGCGCCGTACTTCTTGCGATTCGCCTGGTAGACTTCCCGGAAGAGCAGGAGCTGGGCGCCGGTACCGGTCAGCAGCGTAGCGATTGTGACGATCGGTCCGACGACGGGCAGGATCGCGAGCACATAGTAGAGCGCCAGCCCGAGGATTCCCGCGCCGAGCGTCGGCCAGAAAGCGCCCGAAGCCTTCCGGATCACGGCCAAGCCCACCGTCAGCGCGACGAAGATCTTGGCGGTGTACAGGACGAGCGCATACCCGAAGAGCGTGAAGAGGCTGAGCGGGATGCCGACCACCGAGATCAGAAGGATGCCCGCCACGAACGGCACGACCAGCAGGAAAGCGATGCCGGCCAACAGGCTCATGCCCGGCCGTTGCCTGATCAGCTCGCCTGCCCGTATCGCGCCGCGCCGGGCGTACAGGAGGATGCCGAGGAGGAGCAGGAGGGAAGCCAGGAACCAGTAGACCTGCCCGTTCAACCGCTCAGTGAAGGAGTCTTCACGCTGTTCGGTCTGCCGGGTGAAATCAATGGTACCGCCGACGGCCGCACCGTCCGCACGGTCCAGCTCTTGGGATCCTGAGTAACGGACGTCTCCGGTGACCCGCGCGGCCGGTCCGAGGCGGAACGCGCTGTTTGCGCTGCCGCGGATATCACCGCCGACCCGTCCGTTAACGGTCGTCTGATCCGTACTGAACCAGACGTTCCGACCGACGTTCCCTTCTATGGTGATCTCGGAGGCCGCCGTCGCGAGGTCGCGCCCGACGGCCGCCCCTTCGGTCAATTCCACGGTGCCGGCGAAAACGATCACGTCACCGCCGACCCGTCCGTCTACGGTTATCTCGGACGCGGCGGTACGGAGCGAGCCGCCGACTTCGCCGGTGATGCGGACCGTGGCTCCGGCCGCCCAGACGCTCCCGGTCACCCGACCGGTAATGAGCACCTCACCGCCGGCCGCGACCACGTCACCTTCCACCGTGCCGGAGACCGTCACGGTTTCCCCGGCGCTGTAGAGGTCGTCACGGATCACCTGGTTCTCGCGGACGGTGATCGCATCGCCGGCCCGGCCGGTCGCCGCGTAGGCCGACGGTGCCGCCAGGAAGCTGCCGAGCAGCAGGATGACCAGTGCCAGTAGCGCCCGCTTCATGCGTTCACTATACCCTGCCTCCATATAGCAACAAGCGACCGGGCCAAGGGGGCAAGTCCGATCGCTCGCTGCGGGTGCCTCTGGAAGTGTGCGATTTCCAGAAGCCAGCCAGCGTAGCAATAAACGCTACGGTTGTCAACAAAAAGCATGACGCGGCGGCTTCGCCGGCGACCCGACCGGCTTCAGCTCTCGAAGCGGTGCAACAGCTTTTCGTTTTGCTGGGAAAGCCGGTTCAGGAGGCGCCGGATCTTCTCCGATTCGCGCCGCGTCGGGTTTTCCGCGGCGACGGTCTCCAGCATATAGTCGATATCCTCGTATTCTTCGAGGAGGACCTTGAGCAGATGCTGGACGTAGATCGTCTTCATGATGGTGACAAAAAAACAGACACGGATGTGTCTGTTTCCCTTCGGCCCTCCGAAGAGGGGTGAGCCGAATTATAGGCCGCTTGCCGGCCATGTCAAGGGAGGCAGCCCGGCATGTCCGGCGGCGCTACTTCGAGGGGGCGGATTTCGCGTGCGCCGCCTGGGCCTTGAGGACCGCCTTGATCTTCCCGACGATGTCGTCCGGCAGATGGAACGTCTTCACGAGGAATTCCTTGGCACCGAGCGACAAGGCCAGCTTCTTGTCGTTGTCGGCCTGTTCGCCGCCGAGGTTGGTCAGCACGATCACCGGGATCCGGCGGGTGGCGGCATTCTCGCGGAGTTTCCTGAGCACTTCGAACCCGTTCATCTCCGGCAGCATGATATCGAGCAGGATCAGGTCGGGCTTCAACCGCTTGGTCCGGGCCAATCCCTCCTTGCCGTCGGTGCAGATGTCCACGTCGAATCCCTCAAGCTCAAGCTTGGCCTGATAGAGCTCGGTGAGCATCGGATCGTCTTCGATCAGGAGGATACGGCCGGATGCTTCTGACATAACCACCTATGATAGGGACTCCTGGTGAATCGTCAATGCCGTTTCTGACAAGTTGCCGGAGGGGCGACCGGGCGTATGATGTCAGATACCATGCCTGCTCCATTCAGCTTCTCGCCGCCGTTCGCGCGGAACATCGTCAACCAGGTGATGAGCCTGTTGGGCCGCGACGTGACCTTGGCCGATACGGCGGGGACGGTCCTGGCTTCGTTCGACCCGGGTCGGGTGTCGGATACGGTCGAAGTCGGCAAGGCGGCGGAGACGACCGATTCGGTACAGCTCGAGGACGGGGTGGCGTTCGCCGTGCAGTACGACGGCCAACCGGTCGGCGTGGTGATCCTCCATGCCGAGCCGGCTTCGGTCAGCGAGTTCATCCCGATGACCCGCAGCCTCGTGGAGCTGCTGATCAGCCGCGAGGCGGACCAGGGGCTTTCCGGCAATCTCGACCAGCTGCTGTGGCAGTTCTTCAATGCCGCCAACGACGCCGAGCGGGAACGGTTGATCGAAGAAGCGAACCTGCTCGGTCTCGACCTGACCAAGCCGCGGTTCGTGGTGCTGGTCTCGGTCAGTGGCTTCGCGGACCAGCTGGCCGCCGCCAAGGACAAGGAGGTGCTGATCGAGCGGATCCGTCAGCGCCTGGACCGCGAGCTGACGGCGATGTTCCCGACCACCGGCGACAACGCGGTCACCTACTTCGGTCATGACGACTTCCTGATCCTCAAGGACGCGTCTCGGGGGGCGGAGACGCTTGAGCTCTTCCGGAAGAAGAGCGATCGGATCCTCAGCAATCTCGATAGCGGTGATGTCACGGCCGGCATCGGAGGGCTCTACCTTGGCGTGGCCGGATTGCAGACGTCATACTCCGAGGCGGAGTCAGCGCTTCGGTTGGGTCGGAGACTCCAGGGACCGGGCAAGGTCTACGAGATCGCGGACCTGGGACTGTACGTGGTCTTCGGGAACGTCCCACGCGACCGTCAGGTGATGTTCGCCAAGCGGAAACTGGCGCCGTTGCTGCAGGACGAGCACCTCACCAAGACGCTCCGGGCCTACTTCGATGCCAACCTCAACCTGACCCAGGCGGCCAAGGCGTTGCACGTGCATCGCAATACGCTGATCTACCGGTTGGGGAAGATCAAGGACCTGATCGGCCTCGACCCCGAGACGTTCGACGACGCGGTGCAGCTCAAGATGGCGCTGACGCTGCTCGATCTTTCCTGACCGTCATTTTTGTATCTTTATCCAATGCTCGCTCGCGATGCCATGCTATGGTATTGTTGCATTCGCATCACACTCGATTGCTTCAAGGATCATGGTTAAAAAAGGTACATCACGACGAGGTTTTGCCTCGATGAGCCCCACCCGGGTCCGTCAGGTGGCGAGCCGTGGTGGTCAGAAGACCGCCCGGACCCACGACATGGCGATGATCGGCCAGTCCGGCGGCAAGGCGACCGCCCAACGCGGCAGCGATTACTTCGCCCGGATCGGCCGGCTCGGCGGCAAGGCCGGCAAGCGTGGCCCGGCCCGGCCGCACGTCACGGCCCGGCGCCCCCGACGCCAGTCCCAGTAATCCCCGTCCGGTTAGCGGATCGTCCAAGCCCCGGTGCACGCCCCGGGGCGCTTTTGGCGGTTCCTCCATCGTCGTGATCGTTCCTGGGGGCTATCGTGTAAGTCCGGTCACACGACCGACCCATTCACAACGAGTCACCGAGGGCACCTCCAACAGTCTCACCACATTAGGCCCATTGCTCCCGCCATCCCGTGGGATGCCGGGGCAGGGACCACCTTGGACACTATAGGGCTTTGCACCTACGGGACTCCATCAGTCAGCCGCACGACGAGGCTCCGAGGATATCGGAGCCGGTGCGGCGTGGGCCGGTTCCGCCGCGAAGAGCAGCCGGTCCGACGGCTCGCCGTTCCGCACCGGCGTAAGGCGGTAGACGGGAAGCGGTCGCTGCGACGCCGGTTTCCCGTCGCCGGCGATTCGGATCGGAAGCACCGGACCCACGAGCAGGTTCGTCAGGATCACCTGGGCGACGAGCAGGCTTTCCTTGACCAACGACTTCTTCCCGGTGCTGATCGTCACATGGAACGTCCCGATCGGGTCCCGGTGCCAGTTCCACGTCGTCTGGCCGCTGGTCCGGAGGCCGCGCTGTTCCAGCACGGCTAGCATCACGTGTTCGAAGACGTGACCGAGTTCCGTGTTTTCCAATTCCTCCGGGAATGACAGCCCGTTTCGGTTCTCGCAAACATGCTCCCGGAGGGAGGGGAGCATGTCGAGGAGGTGGATGCGGAGGCGCTGGACCTGGGAGCTGTAGAGCGAGTGGCGGAATCTGACCGTGAGCCGGGTGTGCCTGGGAAAAAACGTGACCGTGCTTATCTCCATAAAGAAACAAGGCAAGCTTAGGTACACTCTATCCATCAACATGTAGTGGGTCAATCCACAGTTTTTCCACAAAATGTGGAATGTTCCTGTGTATGGCACTTATATACCTGACAAACCTTATAAACTAGCTAATCAGGTTCAATGGAATACGACGGATACATTCAGATTATCGGGCGCAAGAATGGAAGGACTATCGGACGTGTGATACCTGACGACCCGTCTTATACTGGCGATGTGAAAGATTTTAATAAGATTATCCAGAACGTCCCCACGTTGGTAGCAGACGACTGGGCATTGCGAGTGAAGAGGCACGCTCCTGCTTCCGCCGGTGACGACCCGACTTACTCCGTTGATCTGCTCTTTACTCAGGACGGCAACGACAATGCGGTAGCTGCGGTGAGGCTTACTGAGAAGCAGTTTGAGGAACTCAGGACAGACATCAGAAAAGTCCTGCAAGACGAGAAGGCCCAAAACTAGCAAACCGAGCAATCGGTTGGTACCATAACGCTGTCTAATCTACCGCGGGGAACCTTTGTGTTTCCAAGCAGTTATGTCCGAAAGGGGGCAACTCGCTCAGCCTAGTTGGATATAACTCCGCTCGGTGGATTAGACACCCAGAGTGGGTTGTCCCTTTTGTGTAACTAAAAAAGGAGTGTCACATGGCCGAGCAAGAAAACAAGAAGTCCAGCCGAACAGCAATCTTCGTGGTGATTGGAGCAGTCGCCCTATTACTTGGTGCGCTAGTAATCGCAGCACTCGACACCGCAGAGCAGAAACGTGAAGAACTCCAACAGAAACAGGAGCAGCTTAACGAAGAAGTAGAGGGCGAGATAAACAAGGTTAACGAGCGGGTCTATCAGGAAACCACTGTTGGCATGAGCGAACATCAGGTATACGAGATATCCGGCAAGCCTGATCGGTGTACTGAATCTGAAACCGAGGGACTAGGCACGTCCAAACTATGCTACTGGGGTCATGTCGGTGTTACGTTCCTAGACGGAACGGTGCATTCCAAGACGAAGATATAGGTATACTTGAGGCGTGACCAAGCCCTCGGCCAAACAGATCAAAGCCCTGCAAAAGCAGGTTGAGGCAGATGACCGCAAGGCTCCGTCATCTGCTGAGAAACGGGTTAAGATTACCGGATCGTTTGAAAAGGCTGTGCGGAAAGCGGCTCGGACGAAACCGTCTAAGAAGACCTAGTGTAAATCGATAAAGGGTTGAAAGTTTTACTTAGGAAATATATGCTGGCCTTGTCTAAACAAGAAGCCGAAACGACCTCCTTTGGGGGTCGTTTTTGCGTTATACTAGCAAGCAGTCTATGTCCGTGCTCTTGTTTAGACATTCTGTTTAGGCCTTGTTTAGACGCAAGAAAAAAGAGTGACTGATTTAGGCGGCCCATACCGCGCCTGGTAGCGGAGCGGCCTAACCCACCGCAGAAACAAAAGAACCGTATCCTAGGTAACCGGTGGCGTGGTTGGGCTACCCTGGTTCACTCCCAAGGTGAATCCCCGTGCAAGCCCGCTTATCCGGTCAATGATCGGTAGGTCAATCGACCGTCCGCTCGCCGGAACCAGCTCTCGAACCGCTCGAAGTCCGACAGCTTCCGGGTGTCGTGCCGGTAGGCATACTCATCGCAGTACCGCTGGAGGTGCTTGGGGCTGACGTGGTGGTAGATACCGTCGATCCCGCGCTTCAGCTGGCTCCAGAACCCCTCTATGGCGTTCGTATGGGCGTCGCCGACCCGCCACTCGTCCTGGCTGTGATTCACGCTCTGGTGCATGTACCCCATCAGGCTGAGATCGTTGTAGCTGGGGTACTCGTCGGTGAAGATGGCGGTGTGGATTCGCACGTTATCCCGAACCAGCGGCTTGATGCTGGCTATGCTTGTGTCGGCCGTGACCATCGTCCGTATCCGGCCTCCCCGCTCGACCATCCCGACCACCGCCGTCTTGTTGTCCAAGTGGCTGCCGAGCTTCCGGCTCCGCTTCCCGCCGACATAGGTTTCGTCAATCTCGACCTCGCCGGACAGTACGTTGCCCGTCGGGCCAAAGGTATGGCGGATGCGGTGGAGCATGAACCACGCGGACTTCTGCGTGATTCCCGCGTACTTGCTTATCTGAACCGAGCTAATGCCCTTTTTAAGGCTGGTCGCAAGGTATATGACGAGGAACCACTTTTGCAGCGGAATCCTGCTGTCCTCGAAAATGGTACCGATCCGCACCGTGAACTGCTGGCGGCAGTCCCCGCACTTGTAGAGGCGGCCATCCTTGTACTTGTACGACCGACCGACCACCCCGCACTTGGGGCAGACGATGGTATCACCCCACCGTGCCTGTTCGAGGTAGTCACGGCAGGCCTGTTCGGTGGGGAACTTGGCGAAGAAATCTACTAGGTTGACCGTCATATGGTCATACTAGGCTGTTTGTGTGGGTTTGTCAAGTATATAATTGCCCTGTGTATAGATCGGCAAATGGCACGGCCGGCTTCCCTTGCCGCGCCTGAAAGCGGCCGGAAAAGCCCGGAACTGTCGCGGGCAACCTTTGGTTGGTATAGTGAGCAACGATGGCCGTCAATCCCGTATTGCACCAATCGCCCAACCGGATCAGGAACGCATTCCTGATCGGAGCCGGCTTCGGCGTCGTGGGCGCACTCCTGCTGGGCGCCCTGATCCGCGGTGATGTGGCCGGCAGCGGCGACCTGCAGCGGGTGGAAGAGCGGCTGGCCGCGATCGAGGAACGCCTGGCGACCCCCGAGCCGACCCCCGAGCCGAGTGCGGCACCTCAGTCGCTGACGATCAGCGGGGTCAACGAGGATCCCGAAGCGTATATCGGTCAGACGGTCGAGCTGACGGGCAAGGTTTCCAGCGAGCATCAGGGCGTCGGCTTCGTCATCGTGGATGCCGACGGCAGCTTCCTGTGGGTGCACACGGATGCGGAGATTCCGTCCGGGACGGCGACCGTGAAGGGCACGGTGACCGAGCTGCAGGATCAGCTGGCGACCTGGAAGAACGAGCCGGGATGGCCCGAGAACGACACTACGCTGAGTTCGCGGCTGCGTGAGGAAGTCATCTTCATCGAGGCCGAGGACGTCTCCTGATGTCGGAACTCACGATCAGCTGGGTCGTGGCCGGGTGCCTTGCCGGCCTGCTGACGTATCTGTTCTCGAAAAGACGGCTTCCCGGCGGCCTGCTGACGAACGTGGTGATCGGAATCGCGGGTGCCGCGGCCGGCGGGTACGTGATTTCGGATGCGACCGGCACCGATATCGCCCGCGGGGCGGTAACCTGGGGCATACTGCTCGTCTCCCTGCTCACCGGACTCGTCGCCTCCATCGTGGTGCAGTCCGAAGCACGGCCACGCATGGTACCGAAGGAAGAATAGCCTGGTGGGCCCGCTAGGATTCGAACCTAGGACCGCCCGGTTATGAGCCGGGTGCTCTAACCGCTGAGCTACGGGCCCCGTCTCAGCCTATCGCTACTAGGGTGCCGCTACTAGCGGTAAGCTGGGGACATGACGGATCGTATGGAATGGGTCAAGCGTCGCACCATCGTGGTGTTCGGCCTTTTCGTGTTCGGGTATCTCCTGCTCGGGTCCGGGAAGCTGATCTACGAGAATTACCGCGTCCACCAGGATCAGAAGCTGCTGTCCGCCGAACTGGATGAGTTGGAACAGCGGAACCTGGAGCTCCGGAGCCTGCTCGCGTACTACCGGACCGATGCGTACAAGGAGAAGGAAGCGCGGGCCCGGCTCGGCTACCAGCGTCCCGGGGAGCGGGTCGTGGTGGTACCGAAGCCGCCGAGCGAGGAGCTGGTAAGTATCACCCAACCGGGGGAGCGGGCGCGGCCGGAAACGCCGCCCTCGAACCCGGAGCAGTGGTGGGAGTATTTCTTTGACGCCTAAGAGGCCGGTCGTGGGCGTGGACGTCGGCGCGACGAAGATCGCGGCCGGCACGGTGACCGGCACCCGGATCCGGAACCTGACCGTCCGGGCTACGCCGCATGAGACGAAGAAGGCGCTGGTGGATGCCATCGCCGAAGCCGTGGCGACTGCCACTCCGGGGGTAGCCCCGTCCGCCGTCGGGATCGGCATGCCGTACGGAATACGCAATCTACCGCACTCCGGCCCGGCTCTGCTGCCGGACCTCAAGAAGAAACTTGGCGGCCCAGTGCGGCTTGAGAACGACGCGAACTGCGCGGCCGTCGGCGAAGCCCGGGCGCGCCGGGCCAGGCACCTGGTGATGTTCACGCTCGGGACCGGCTTCGGGACGGGCGTAGTGATCGACGGCGCCTTGTTCCGCGGCGCCGACGGCCTCGGTTCGGAGTTCGGAAACAGCACCATCGACTATGACTACGAGGGTCCGGCGGCCAGCTACAATCCGGGGCGGCTGCATGATCTCGTGTCCGGGAGCGGCCTGGTGGCCGAGGCTACCGCCACGGCAACGGCGCCGGAAGCGGAGGGGTACCTGGCCGGCCTGCTCAAGCGACAGGGTTCGATCACCGCGCTGGACGTGGCCCGTGCCGCCCGCTCGGGAGATCGGACGGCCGTGCCGGTCTTCGAGCGCTTCGCGGTCCGGCTCGGCGTGGGAATCGCCAATGCGGTCAACACGTTCCAGCCCCGCCAGCTCGTGCTCGGCGGCGGGCTGGCCGAAGAAGCCGACCTGTACCTCGACCTGGCGATGCAGGAGGCCGGCCGCCGCGCGATGCAGGGGCCGTGGGAGAAGGCGACCGTATCCGTGAGCAAGCTGGAGCAGGCCGGCGTGGTAGGCGCGGGCGCGTTGGCCGCCGCGCCTTGACCGTCCCTCAGGCAGGAACCTATACTTATTACTCGCATTGCGGGGTGGAGCAGTGGCAGCTCGCGTGGCTCATAACCACGAGGTCGCAGGTTCGAATCCTGCCCCCGCTACAAGGTTCGGAAGAGTATACTGGGCACATGGAAGCATCCCGCCTAGCTGAGAATCCGGCAGCCGTCGAATCAGAAGTGTTGGGCATGGTTCGGGACGTAGAGGACGTCACTGGCCGCTTACGTGATTGGCATGACTCCAGGGAGTCGGACAGCGTGCAAGTCCAGCGCCGGCGTGATGCCGATTATGACCGGGCGTGCGAACTGCTTACCGACTTGGTCTGCCGTGCCAGCGAGAGGGGCTGTGTCATGCAGCTCACCGCCGGTTCGGAACCGGTAGAAACGAAACGGATTTCCAAGGGAGTGTATGGCTTTATGGATATCAGTTCCGGAGATGATCTCGCCCCGGGTGACTCGATCGTGCTTAAGCACCAATCTGACTTGATAAACTACCGTGCCCGGGCGCGTAACGTGTACCTTGGCGAATCCGGTAGGGATATGGAAATAGCCGATATCGCCCGGGCCCTTGCCACGGGAGGTAGCATCGAGTTGGTCGAAGCCGAGCGGCGAAAAGCGTAGTCGCTTCGTTGTGCTGCCGGCTCGATGTGCGACAATCCGATTGATGTTCGTGCCGCATGTACCCGCCATGTCCGTTACTCGTATACTGTATGCGAGCCGCCGGCAGTGTAGCTCAGCGGTAGAG
>CAYZCS010000004.1:0-37312 GCA_964476895.1 uncultured Candidatus Saccharibacteria bacterium
TTCGGCAAGCCCATCGAGTTGAGGCTGCCCTGCGAATCGGCATGCCAGCGCGGCAGGTCGTTGCCGGCCCGGAATGCCTTGGTCGTGGTCTTGATCACGATCGCCCCGGACTCCGCCTGACCCAGCGCCTCCAGGTCGCCGGCACTCACGTCCTTCGCTCCGGCCGCATTGATGACGGCCGAGGGGAACCGCACGCCGCAGATGTCGGTCGTGACCTCGCTCATTGGTTGTATGGTAGCACGCGGGAGCCGTTCGGCGGGTCGACTACTTAGACTCCAGCGCGATGTACTGGACCACCGCACCCTTGGAATAATGGCTCTCGAAACGCCGGCCCGGACCTTCGATCGGATCATGCATCACGTGATGCCCGTTCTTCTTCTCCAGCAGGACGACGTAGTGGTTGTACTGACCCGGGCGATCCACCCAGACGATCACCGGATGCCCCGCCGCGAGCTGGCGGTCGATGTGTGCCCAGTCCACGCTGCCGGAGGGATCGTTGGTGACCGTCAGGCGCCCGCCGGATGCCAGATGGACCTTCCTCCAGTAGAGCAGGTCGCGTTCGAACGCCTGCACGCCCTTGAGCGCCGCGTTCAGGCGGATCGGATCCGTATCGATGCCGTGCCGCTTGAATACCATCGCCGCGGCCGCGACTCCGCACCCGTAGTCGCCGATCGTCGAGGTGCTGAAGCCAAGCGTGGCATCGGCCCAGCGGCTGTCGCACTGGTTGAAGTAGCCGTTGGCGCCGTCCCAGACTCGGTGGCCTACCCGCTCGCAGCCGGCCCGGCCGAACAGGCCGAGCTGCTCGAGCTTTTCCCTGGCCGCTTCGTATTCCGACTGGAACCGGCGTTCTTCCCCGCGGGTCTGCTTGAGCACATCGGCCCGCACCTCCCGGACGGCGGAAAGCTCCCGGACCTGGCGGGCGGCCGCCGACTCCAGCTCCTCAAGGCGGTGAGTGCGCGACAGCAACGTCTTACGATCCCGCTCGATCCGTTCGCTCGTCGCGGCCAGCTCGTCGGCCAAGGCCGTCGCGTAATCGCCAAGCGATCCGTTGGCCGCCCGCTCGCTGAACGATTCGGAGACGCCGCCTTGGCCGGCCAACACCTCCCAGGCACCCGGCGAGCCACCGAGATAGTCCACGCGGACGACGGACCCGAGGGACTCCTTTCGCTGCTCATACTGGTCGAGCAACGCGGTCAGTTTCTCCGTAGCCGTATCCAACTCCCGACGGACCGCCGTGATCTGAGCCCGGATGCCGGCCAGCGCCTCCAGTTTGGCCTCGATCGTCTCGTCGAGCACGACCAGCTTGTCTTCCAGCGAGTCGACCTCGGCGGCCTTTTCGTGGAGCTGCTGTTCCCGCTCCGCGAATTCGGCCAGCGGATCGGCGGACGCTCCTTGCGGCCAGGCGAGCGCCGCCGCCGCGAACAGGACGAGCAGTGACCCGGGAATCGTTTTTCGTTTTGCTGTCAGCATCGTTTCGGTCGTTTCGGCTTTATCGTACCGCCGCGCACACTCCCGGACAACGCGACGGGCGCTCTCGAGCCGTTACTCGCCGAGCCCGAACAACCGCTCGGCGTTCGCCGTGGTCACGGCCGCCACTTCCTCGAGCGGAATCCCTTTGATCTCCGCGATCTTCCGTGCCGTGCCGACGACGAACGCCGGCTCGTTCCGTTCACCGCGGCGATCGGCCGGTGGCAGGAACGGCGCATCGGTCTCGACCATCATCCGGTCCAGCGGCACCTCCCGTACCACCTCGCGCAGGGTGTCGTTCTTCGGGTACGTCACCGGCGCGGTGAACGAGATCAGGAATCCGAGGGACAGGACCTCGTCGGCGAACTTCCGTGACCCCGTGAAGCAATGGACCACACCCGGAAGCTCCGGCAAGGTTCCGCGGACGTTGCCGAGCGCCTGCACGGTGCGGTCCTCGGCATCGCGGGAATGGACGATCAGCGGTTTTCCGGCCGCGGCGGCGACCGCCGCCTGGCGCTCGAATGCCGCGCCTTGCACGGCCTCGTCCGGTCCGTCTTCGTAGTGCGCATCGAACCCGCATTCGCCGATCGCCACGACCCGCGGGTGTTCCGCCAGCCGCCGTAGCTCGTCCACGCTTGCTTCCGTGACGTCGCGCGCATCGTGCGGATGGACCCCTGCGGCCGCCCACACCTCGGGGAATCGTTCCGCGATCGCCACCGCCTTCCGGCTCCGTTCCAGCGTCGTGCCGACGTTGATCAGCCGCGTGACCCCTGCCGTCCGTGCCCGCTCAAGCACGGACTCCTCCTCGCCAGCGAACTGCTCGAAGTCGAGATGGACGTGGGTGTCGATCAGATCGGCCATGCGCCCCCTACCGGATCCACCGTACCCCCAGGCTCAGCGGCACCGCCAGTCCGATCAACGCCAGCACGGCGGTTTTCTCGGGGAGCACCTGCAGCAAGGCCAGCAGGACACTCAGCTGTACGGTCAGGCCGATCGCATGGCTGGTCTCCATGCCTATGATGTACTCCAGCCGCGGATCACGGTCGGCGTGCTTGTAGTACCGGCTGAGATAGGACGTGCTGAGGAGCGATTGCCCGAGCCCGCTGATCAGGTTGATGCCTGCCACGTGGGTCGTGGACGTGGCGAACAGACGGAAGAGGTGGGTCCCGGACATCGTCGCGGCGCCCCGGCGCAGATAGCGCCGCTCGCCGCGGCGCTCCTCGCGTCGCCCGACGAACAGCGCTACCGCGGCGGCACTGAGCACCGCCAGCGAACTGAGCGCACCGATGCCGGCGTACGTCGGGATGATCAGGAAGATCAGGAGTGGCCAAAGTATCCCTTCGATCACGTAGTACGTGCTGTGGGTGAAGTTGGCCGCGAAGTCGGGAATCATCCGGCGGCTGAAGTTGCGGAGTCGGATCGGCCGGTGCTTGACCACGTCAGGCGAGTTCAGCAGGATGATCGAAGCGGTCAGCATCAGGCCGGCGGCGATACCGTAGACCCATCCGATCCCGAATACCGTGGCGAGTACACCGCCGACAGCCGGTGCCAGGCCGTGCGCCGCGATCACGACGGCGTTCATCGCACCCACCTGCCGCCCGCCGCGGCGGTGCGCCTTCGCCTTCGAGAAACTCGCGTGAAACGCCGGCCAGTAAAAAGCCCGGTCGGCCGCCTTGAAGACCGCGGCGAACCAGATCGGCAGCCCGAGCTCGGGCAACAGGAACAGCGAGATGAAGAACAGCGCGATCCAGAGTTCACCGATCGCCATCACCCGGTTGGCATTGATCCGGCTGATCAGCCAGCCGGATACGGCGTACAGCGGAATGGAGATCACGAACGCGATCAGGAAGAAGAGGATGACCTGCTCCACCGAGTAGCCGATCTTGAGCAGGTAGATCGGTGCCAGCACCTGGACCGACGCCGCACCGAGGGTCGCCAGGCCGTGCGACCAGTAGAGGTGGCGGAGCTCCGTCAGTCGCGGCGTGTGATAGTGGCTATGGTGGGCGAAGTTGAGCATGCTACCAGTGTCTTACCGGATCAGGCGGATTGCGAACGTGAGCGGCACGACCGCGGCGAGCCCGGCGATGAGCACCGTCTTGTCCGGAACGACCGCGGCCAATACGAAGAGGATCCCGAAGAACACCGTGTCGAAGAGCGCGCAGGCGGTCATCATGGCGTACACGTAGGGCAAGCGGGGTTCCCGGTCGGCTTCACGGTAGTATTCGGTCGCGTATGGCGTCGAGAGCATCGCGTGGCCGACGCCGCTCACCAGGTTCACCGTCGCGATTTGCCCGGCGGTCTCGGTAGCTAACCGTGCCGCGTTGGACGTAGCCGTCACCGCCACCCCCTGGCTCAAGTACCGATGCGTGCCGCGGCGCTCCTCGCGCCGCCCGATGTAGATGGCGATCACGATGCCGCTGATCACGGCCAGCGAGCTGAGGATTCCCACACCCGCGTACGTCGGGATGATTAGGAAGATCAGAAGCGGCCAAAGGCTCGACAGCGCGACGTCATCCACTTCCGAGGAGCCGTTCGCCAGGAGGTCGCGCCAGATCCGGCGCAGCCGGAGCTTCGAAAGATCGAATGGGTCGTTCTTGATGATCTCCGGACCGGTCAGGAGCGGCAGGGCCGCCACCACGAGCAAGAGCATCGCCGCGACGTATACCGCGTTGATGCCGAACACGGTCGCGACGATACCGCCGATCGCCGGCGCGATGCCGTAGGCCATCATGATCAACGCGCTGGAGAGGCCGACCGAGCGCCCCGGATGCTTGCCGGTCAGGCCCTTGGCGAAACTGGCCCGGAAACACGGCCAGTACAGCGCGATATAGGTCCCCCAACTCAGGGCGATCAGCCAAAGCGGCCAGCCGGCGGATGGCAGGGTCGCGAGCAACACCAGCTGCGCAAAGTGCACGATGAAGCTGAGCGCCATCGCCTTGTTCGTCCCGATGCGGTTACTGAACTTGAACAGGGGGTACTGCAGGAGGCCCCAGAACGCGGCCATGAGCAGGTAGAACAGCATGATCTCGCCCAGGTCGTAGCCGAGCTTCGTCAGATAGATCGGAATGAAGATGCTCACCAGGTTGGTGGCGACCGACTTGAGGCTATGCGACCAATAGATACGCCTCACTTCCGTCAGCTGCGGCAGGTGGAAATGGAGATGGGAATGGGACGCTCTGAGTCCTGGCATGCCGTTTGTTTCCGGTTCTTATCTTAAGTTATCGCCCGCTCGGTTGACGGGGAAAGAGCGGATCGCCGCGACGGACGGCGGTGCCCGGCGGAACCTTCTCCCATTCGAGCAGTGACTCGGCATCCCAGCCGGCGGTTTTCAGGCCGAGGCATCGCTGGAGTTCCGCCGCCTTGCCGGGGATGAACGGCGCGTAGAGCAGGCTTAGATGGCCGAGCACCTGGGCCAGGGTGTAGAGCGCGTCGGCGACCGGCCGCCCCTCCTGTTTGTATGGCTGGGTCTCCTCGATGAACCGGTTCGCCAGTGAGACGAGTCCGTTCAGGTGCTCCAGCGCCTCCGCGAACTTCGGCGCCTCGAGCAGGTTGGCCAGCTCGTGGTGCGTCTGGCCGACGTGCTCCTTGAGCTTGGGATCGGCGGTGCCTTCCGGTACCGCACCGGCGCACTTCTTCTCGATCAGCGTGAGCACCCGGCTGGCCAGGTTGCCGAGGTCGTTGGCGAGCTCGGCGGCGTAGACCTCGGTGAAGTGGCGTTCTGAGAAATCGCCGTCCTCGGCGTACGGGAGCGCCCGGAGCAGGTAGTAACGGACCGGGTCCACCCCGTGCCGTTCCACCAGTTCGAACGGATCGATCACGTTGCCTTTCGACTTGCTCATCTTCTGACCGTCGATCGTGAAGAAGCCGTGGACGTACAGCTTCTTGGGAAGAGGGAGCTTGGCCGCCAGCAGCATCGCCGGCCAGATCGCAGCGTGGAAGCGGATGATCTCCTTGCCGATGATATGCACGTCCGGCGGCCAGAAGTGCCTGAAGAGCGCCTCGTCCCGCGTGAAGCCGATGCCATTCAGGTAGTTGGTCAGCGCCTCGAACCAGACGTACATCCGCTGGGAATCGTCTCCGGGCACCGGGACGCCCATGGTGAGTTTGTCGGCACGTCGGGAGCAGGAGATATCGGTCAGGCCGTCCTTGATGACCTGCAGGATCTCATTCCGGCGGGACTCCGGTACCACCTCATACTCGCCCGACTCCAGCAACTCACGGAGCCGGTCCCCGAACGCGGACAGTCTGAAGAAATAATTCTCTTCCTTGACCCGTTCGGGGGCGGTTCCGTGGATCGGACATTTCCCGTCCGCCAGGTCCTTTTCGGTATAGTAGGCCTCGCAATCCACGCAGTAGAGTCCCTCGTACGTCCCTTCGTAGATATGGCCGTCGGCTACGAGCCGACGCCAGATCTCCTGAGCACCGGGATGATGCTTGGCCTCGTCGGTGGTCCGGATGAAATCATCGTATGAGATTTCCATCGCCTTGCCGGCCGCCTCGAACCGCTCGGCATACCGGTCGGCGATCTCGCGCGGCTCCACGTCTTCCTGTTTCGCTTTCTCGACCAGCTTGAGCGTGTTCTCGTCGGTACCGGTCAGGAGGAAGGTGTCGTCGCCGCGAAGGCGGTGCCAACGCGCCAGCACGTCGGCGGCCGTGTTGGTGTACGCATGACCGATATGCGGCACGTCGTTCACATAATAGATCGGCGTCGTGACGTAGAACTTCTGCGATGACTGTACGATTTTTCCCATACGGAGCCATTGTAGAGCACCCAGCCAAGGGAATCAGCGAAGGATCCGGAAACCGTCGTAGGCGCCGGACGCCGCGGTCCGATGCTCGTCGAGCGATTCGACCCGAGCGGCATCGGGGCCCGTCCGGACCCACTCAAGCAACCGGTCCAGCGCCGCATCCGGACCCTCGGCGACGATCGTCACCGAGCCGTCAGGGTTATTCCGGACCGTACCGACCAGCCCGAGCCGGTCCGCCATCGTCTTGGCATGCGCCCGGAAGCTCACGCCCTGGACCGTTCCACGGACGGTGACCGTGAGCCGCTTCATTCCTGCCGGCCCTTGTCCGCGAGCCGCACCACCACCACGATCTCACCTTTCGGCGGGTGGGCCGCGAAGTGCGCGGCAAGCTCCGCGGGTGTCCCCACCCGGATGTCCTCGAATTTCTTGGTAATCTCCCGGGCCACCGACACTTGGGCGGCGGGATGCCGCGTGGCGAGCTCGCCGAGGAGCTTTTCCAGCCGGTGCGGCGACTCGTACAACACTACCGGCGAGATCATGCCACTGAGCTGGTCGAGCTTCTTCTGACGGCCTTTCTTGTGCGGCAGGAACCCGAGGAACGTGAACTGGTCGCCGCCGAGGCCGACCGCGGAAAGTGCCGTGGTCACCGCCGAAGCGCCGGGGATCGGGACCACTGGCACGCCGCTGCGCCGTGCCAGTTCCACCAGGCGCCCGCCCGGATCGGCGATCGCCGGGGTGCCGGCGTCGGTCACCAGCGCAAGATCGGTACCGCTACCCAGCTCCGTGACGATATCCTGCTCCTTGCGCCCGCGGGAATGCTGATGGTACGACCGGACCGGAGTCCCGATGTCATACCGGCTCAGGAGCTTCCGGGTCGTCCGCGTGTCCTCTGCCAGGATCACGGCGACGTTCCGGAGCGTCTCGATCGCCCGGAAGGTAACGTCGCTCAGGTTGCCGATCGGCGTCGCGACGACGAACAGGGTCCCTGTCGACTCAGCCATCGAGCTCCTTCCGGACGATGTCCACCAGTCGTTGCGGCGACAGGGCGATGTTGTGATGGCTGCCCGGTACCTGCTTTACGGCCACGTTCGGATGCCGCGCCGAAACCCGGTCCGCATGCCCCTGTGGGACAACCTCTTCCCGCTTCGGGAACAGGACGGTCGCATCCCGGAGTCTCGGCAGATCGTCCGAAAGGTCGATCGTATGCGCAAAGTCGTAGAGCTTCCGACCCCGACCGCCGAAGGCCCGTCTCCGGATCGCCCGGAAGGCCCGGATCGCGTGCGGCAGGTTCCAGCCGCGAATGGCCAGCATGGCGTTGCGGAGGCTCTCGCGGACCCGGTGGCGGTTCCGTTTGAACGAGAACAGGATCGGTGCGACGGCGATGACCTTCCGGACCCGTCGCGGATGGTCGGCGGCATACTTGAGCGCGATCGCGCCGCCCATCGAGTGACCGACCAGATATCCCGGCGTGCCCTGCAACGCCCGATCGATCGGATCGAAGAAGAAGTTCCAGGTAAGGTCGCCGTCGGGTAACGTGAGCGGATGGTCGGCCGAGCGGACGTCGAAATCCTCACGGAGCGCCCGCAGGAACGGCGCATAGACCGATCCATCGGCCGCCAGTCCCGGCACGAAGACCAGGACCGGCTTGGATTGCATGGCACCCTCGACGGACATACGTCCAGTGTACGACGGGCGCGGTATACTGTCGGCATGTGCGGCATCGCCGGCTACGTAGGAGCCGAAACGGCGCGGCCGGTCCTGATCGGAGGACTGAAGCGTCTGGAGTACCGGGGGTATGATTCGGCGGGCATCGCCGAGCTCGACGGCGCGGACCTGACCGTGACCAAGGCGGCCGGGCGGGTCGCGGAGCTAGAGGCGAAGCTGCCAGATTCGACGGCGACCGCCGGCATCGCCCATACCCGCTGGGCGACCCACGGTGTGCCCAGTGAGGCGAACGCCCATCCACATGTAGCCGGTCGGATCGCCCTGGTACATAACGGAATCATCGAGAACTATCGCTCCCTCCGGGAGATGCTCGAAGCGGATGGTGTGCGCTTCGCCAGTGAGACCGACACCGAGGTGTTGGCGCAGCTCATCGCGAAGCACGTCGCGAAAGCCGGGACGAAGAAAGAGGTCCGGCCGTTCTGCGCGGGTGTCCGCGCGGCGCTCCGCGAAGTGCGGGGCACGTTCGGCATCGTGGTGCTCTCTGCCGACTACCCCGGCACGCTGGTGGCCGCCCGGCGCGGCAGCCCCCTGGTGATCGGCTACGGCGACGGGGAGCACTTGGTCGCGTCGGACACCTCCGCCCTGCTCGGCCGGACCCGGCGGGTCGTCTACCTGGAGGATGACGAGATCGCGGAAGTCACCGCCGATGCCGTGAAGCTGGAGACGCTCGAAGCCCGACCGGTCAGCCGCTCCGTCACACGGATCAGCGGCAAGGTCGACGACGTCCAGAAGCAGGGATTCGCGCACTTCATGCTGAAGGAAATCCACGAACAACCGGAAGCGTTGCATGACGTCTTCCGGGGACGGCTGCGGCCCGACACCGGCGGAGCCATGCTCGGCGGTATCGATCTGACCGACGACGAGCTCCGTGAGATCGACCAGGTGGTCTTGATCGGCTGCGGGACGGCGCTCTACGCCGGACAGGTCGGCGCCTGGTGGCTGGAGCGATTGGCCCGCGTCCCGGCGGCCGCGGTGGTCGCCAGCGAATGGCGGTACCGCAATCCGATCATCGGACCGAGGACGCTCTGTATCGCGTTATCACAGTCCGGCGAGACCGCGGACACC
The DNA here is from genome assembly GCA_964476895.1 of uncultured Candidatus Saccharibacteria bacterium. GTDB lineage: Bacteria > Patescibacteriota > SICC01 > SICC01 > SICC01 > JALYJZ01. Next base: position 9,006 of record CAYZCS010000004.1, read on the forward strand.
CTGGCCGCGATCCGCGAAGCGAAGGCGAAGGGCGCGCGGACGATCGGCCTGATCAACGTGGTCGGCTCGACGATCGCCCGCGAGGTCGCGGACGGCGGGACGTACCTGCACGCCGGGCCGGAGATCGGCGTGGCCTCGACCAAGGCGTTCACGAATACGCTCGGCGCGCTGCTTCTGCTGTCCGTGCAATTCGGTCGGATCCGGAACCTCTCGCAGGAAGAAGGCCTGGCGATCATCTCCGAGGCCGGACGGTTGCCGGACCTGCTCGCCGGCCAGGTGAAGCAACGGAAGGTCATCGCGGAGACCGCGAAACGGTACGGCGCGGCCAGGAACGCCCTGTACCTCGGCCGGGGACCGGCGTACCCGATGGCCCTCGAGGGCGCGCTCAAGCTGAAGGAGATCTCATACGTGCATGCCGAGGCGTATCCGGCCGGCGAGATGAAGCACGGACCGATCGCCCTGGTGGAACCGGACCTGCTTTCCGTCTTCCTGGCACCCCGGAACGCCCTCTACGAGAAGACGAAGTCGAGCCTCGAGGAGGTCCGGGCCCGGGAGGGTGCGGTCATCGCCGTCACCACGGAAGGCAACCGTGAGCTGGACGGGCTGGCGGATGCGGTCATCGAAGTGCCGGAGACGCACGAGGTACTCGAGCCGTTCACGTTGGCGGTGCCGCTCCAGCTCCTCGCCTACGAAATGGCCATTAGCCGCGGGAAAGACGTGGACATGCCGCGCAACCTCGCCAAGAGCGTCACCGTCGAGTAGCCTGCCGGGCCAGCGTCGCCCACTCCTCGACGGTCAGCGTTTCCGCCCGGCGCGTCGGATTGATGCCCGCGCGTTCCAGCAGCACCGCGGACTGTTCGTGGGACAGGTCCAGGTTCCGCGCCAGGCTGTTATGGACCTGCTTCCGCTTCTCGGCGAACCCTGCCCGCACGACGGCAAAGAACGCTTCCTCCGAGACGCCGCCGAGCGTCGCCTCGAGATTGCGTCCGATACCCTCGACCCGCAGGATCGCCGAATCCACTTCCGGCGGCGGCGAGAAGGCGCCGGCCTTGATCCGGCCGGCGATCCGGGGCATGCCGTAGAGCTGGACCGACACCGCCAGCACGCTCATCTTCGGCGGCTGCGCGCAGATGCGTTCGGCGACCTCGGACTGCACCGTCAGCGTCATCGCCTCCGGACGGGATGCCGATCCCAGGAAGTGCCGGATAATCGCCGACGTGATGTAGTACGGCACGTTCGCGACCACTTGGTACGGCTGCGGCAGTTCCGAAAGATCCGTCTCCAGGATGTCGCCCTGACGTACCTCCAGGTTCCCGCATTCTGTGGTCCGCTCCCTGAGCTTCGGGATCAGCCGTTCGTCGAGTTCGACCGCGATCACCCGCTCCGCCCGCTCGCAGAGGCCCGGAGTCAGGATGCCCGGCCCCGGTCCGACCTCGACTATGGTCTCGGAGCCCGTAAGCTCCGCTGCGTCCAATACCTTCCGGACGGCACCGGGATCCACCAGCCAATGCTGGCCGAGGGACTTCCTGGCATGGATCCGCTCCATCGCTACTCCTTCTTCAGCATGCCGGCGAACGCGGAAGAGAGTTTCTTCACCGCACCGTCGAATTCCACCGACAGGACCGAGTCGGTGACTTCCGTCACGGTCCCGCGCCCGAACTTCGGGTGCGTGACGGTATCGCCGGCCTCCAGATAGACCGGTTCCTGGCTGAACTCCTCGGACGGATGCGGCTGGTCCTGCGCCGGTGACTTGTAGCGCGGCGTACTCCGGCCCTGCATCGACCAGTCGCCGAATCCCTGGCCCGCTTGTCCGGCAGCGGCCCGGACGCCGCCGGTCACTTCGAGCAATCCTTCCGGAATCTCCGACAGGAACCGTGACGGCAGGTTGGCCTGGATGTTCCCGTAGAGCACCCGCGACGATGCATGCAGCAGGTAGAGCCGCTGCATCGCCCGGGTCATCCCGACGTACGCCAGCCGCCGCTCTTCTTCCATCTCGTTGGCATCCAGCAAGCTCCGGGAGTGCGGGAAGATTCCCTCCTCCAACCCGACGATCATCACCACCGGGAACTCCAGCCCCTTGGCGGCGTGCAGGGTCATCAGCGTGACGCTGTCCGCCCGGTCGTCGTACTGGTCCACGTCCGTGATCAGCGAGACGTCCTCGAGGAATACGGACAGCGCCTCCTCGCCCTTGAGATGATCGTACCGCTTGGCGGCCGTGGAAAGTTCCTTGAGGTTCTCGAGGCGCGCCGCCGCTTCGACGGTGCCGTCGTCGATCCACTCGGCATACCCGGTCTCCTTGAGGATCGCGGCGATCAGCTCGTCCACCGTCCCGCCGTCGTCCACCAGTTTCCTGAGCTTCGCGTAGAGCTCCGCGAACCGCTGCACCGCCTTGCGGCTGCCCGGTGCCAGTTCGCCGAGCTCGTCGGCCCGTTCGACGACGCCCTTCAACGAGAGTCCCTGCCGATCCGCGGTTTCCAACAGCACCGCCAATGCCTTGTCGCCAATGCCGCGGGTGGGCACGTTGATCACCCGCTTCCAGCACAGGCTGTCGTTGGGGTTATGCAGCGCCTGGAGATACGCCAGGATGTCCTTGATCTCCTTCCGCTCGTAGAACCGGACGCCACCGACCACGCGGTACGGCAGGTTCGCCGCGATCAGGCGTTCCTCCACGGCCCGGCTCTGCGCGTTGGTCCGGTAGAGCACCGCGACGGTCCGGAGCGCGAACCCCTCGGACTGGAGCCGCCTGATCTCCTTCACGATCTGGTCGGCTTCGTCCCGCTCGTTCCTGGCCTCGAAGACGCGGAGCTTCTCGCCGGGACCGGCTTCCGTCCAGAGCGCCTTTTCCTTCCGGCCGGTGTTCTTCTCGATCACCGCCTGGGCCGCGTCGAGGATATTCTGGGTGGAACGATAGTTGCGCTCAAGCTTCACCACGACCGCGTCGGGATAGTCCTCTTCGAACTGCAGGATGTTCCGGATGTCCGCGCCGCGCCAGGAGTAGATGCCCTGGTCCGGGTCGCCGACCACGCAGAGATTCTGGTGCCCTTGGGCCAGCAGCTTCGTGAGCGTGTACTGGACGTGGTTGGTGTCCTGGTATTCATCCACCATCACGTAGCGCCAGCGCTGCTGGTACTTCTTCAGGACCTCCGGCCGGGTCGCGAAGAGCCGGACCGTCTCGACGAGCAGGTCGTCGAAGTCGAGCGCGTCGTTCCGTTTGAGCAGCTTCTGGTACTCGCGGTAGATCGCCGCGATCGTCGCTTGCGGCTCACCCTGGGCCCGTTCGCCGTACTTCGCGGGATCCATCAGCTCGTTCTTGGCCGCGGAGATCTCGTGCCGGACGAACCCCGGGTTGTACTGTTTCTGTGAGATCTGCAGGTAATCCATCGCTGCCTTCACCGCGACCTGGGAATCGTGGGCGTCGTAGATCGTGAAGCCGGGGACCAGGCCGATCTGCTGGCCGTCCGCCCGGAGGATCCGGACGCAGATGGCGTGGAACGTGCCGATCGTCGGCAGGTCCGCGCGTTGCGGCCGGACGGACGAGTCGTCCGTGTTTCGCCGGAGCAAGTCGCGGACGCGCTCCTTCATCTCGCCGGCGGCCTTGTTGGTGAACGTCACCGCCAGGATCGCCAGCGGCGGCACGTCGCGTTCCCGGATCAGGTGCGCCACCCGGTATGTCAGCGCCCGGGTCTTGCCGGAACCAGCGCCGGCCAGGATCAGCACCGGACCGTCCGTGGTGGCGGCGGCCTTGCGCTGGTCTTCGTTAAGTTCGTCGAGAAGGGTCACTGGTCTATTTTAGCGGGTTATGAAAACGGGAGCGCAGCGCGCTCCCTCCCCATAATGACACGCTAGGATGGCAGCGGGAACCGGGCCGTCAGCTTACGGACGGCTGCGGCGGTCTTCTGCTGGACGGACTCGTCGCCGATGTCCGCCAGCACCGCGGCGATCAACCCGGCGATTTCCTTCATCTCGCCTTCTTTCATGCCGCGGGTCGTGACCGACGGCGTCCCGATCCGAAGCCCGCTGGTGACGAACGGCGACTCGGAGTCATTCGGTACCGTGTTCTTGTTCAACGTGATCATCGCCCGGTCGAGCGCGAGTGCCGCCTCCTTGCCAGTCAGCTCCTGCGGCCGCAGGTCGACCAGGAGCAGATGGTTGTCCGTACCACCGGAAACGAGTTTGCACCCCTGCGCCGAGAGCTCTTCCGCGAGCGTCTTCGCGTTCGTGACGACCTGCCCGGCGTACGCCTTGAACTCCGGCCGGAGCGCTTCGCCGAACGCGACTGCCTTGCCGGCGATCATGTTCATCAGCGGGCCGCCCTGCATCCCCGGGAATACCGCCTTGTCGATCTTCTTGGCGATCTCCGCATCGTTGGTGAGGATCATGCCGCCGCGCGCGCCGCGCAGCGTCTTGTGCGTCGTGGTGGTCACGACATGCGCGTGCGGGAACGGATCCGGGTACGCGCCGGCGGCCACCAGCCCCGCCACATGAGCGATGTCCGCCATCAGGATCGCGTCCACGGAATCGGCGATCTCCCGGAAGCGCTGCCAGTCGAGCGTGCGGGAGTAGGCGGAGAATCCGGCGACGATCAGCTGCGGCCGGTGCTCCTTGGCAAGTTTTTCCACTTCGTCGTAATCGAGCACTTCGCGTTCCGGATCGACCCCGTAAAGCGCCGACGTATACAACTGCCCGGACGCGTTGACCGCCTGCCCGTGCGAGAGATGGCCGCCATGGGAAATCTCCTGGCCCATGATCGTGTCGCCCGGCTTGAGCAGCCCCAGGTACACCGCCATGTTCGCTTGGGCGCCGGAATGCGGCTGCACGTTCGCGAAGACGCAGCCGAACAGTTGCTTGGCCCGTTCGCGGGCCAGCTCCTCGACTTCGTCGATGATGGCGTTGCCTTCGTAGTAGCGCTTGCCCGGATAGCCCTCCGCGTACTTGTTGGTCAGCACCGAACCCGTCGCCTCGCGGACCGCCGGCGACGCATAGTTCTCCGAAGCGATCAGCTGCAGGCCTTCCTGCTGCCGCGTGGCTTCCCGCTCGATCGCGGCGAAAAGGTCGGGGTCTTGCTGTTCGAGGCTCATGAATCCAGCTTACCGCAAGCCGGAAACGGTTACTCTTCTACGACCAGTTCGTCGTAGCCGGTGTCCGGATCAGGCTCCCTTCGAAACGTTCCTTCGACGACGCCGATGGTAATTTCAGCGGTCGTCCGGACGATACAGCCCTTGCCCAGGTGCCCGCCGACCGTCTTTCCCTCGTGATCCGACACCGAAAGGTGCAGATGCGATCCGCTCAGGGAAACCGTGCCGGTAAGTGAGACGATCTCATAATCCCGCTCCGTCTCAAGAAACTTTCGCGCATCGGCCAGCCGGATCCGAACCCGCTGCAGGCTTCCTACGCCGGACAGAATCACGCCTGCCCTAACGGTATGTTCTTCCGCGGCCCGTTCGATTTCCTCACGAAGATCCTGGCCCGGTTTGATTCGAAACGAATATGTCTTCATGACTGTTACTTCGTCACTTCCACGATATCAGCTTCCGGAATCGCGCCTTCGCGGAGCACCTTCACGCCGCCGGTGACGTCGACCACCGTCGAGACCGGACGGAGCGGGAGCACCCCGGCATCGATCACCAGATGCGGCAGGTCGTCGCCGGTCAGGCTGTCCAGGAATTCCTCCGGCGTGAAGGCCGGAGGCCGTCCGGAAAGGTTGGCGCTGGTCGCCGTGTACGGCCGCTCCAAGCGCTCGGCCAGCTGCACCGCGAACGGATAGTCGGGATACCGGATTCCGACCGTCCGTCCTTTGCCCACGCACTGCGGCGCCAGCCCGGCGCCGGTGGAAACGGGAAGCACCAGGGTGAGCGGTCCCGGCATGAACCGGTCCCAGAGCCGGGCCGCCGCCGGATTAAACGTCGCGATCGCCTCGGCCTGGCGCCGTCCGTCGGTGATCACCGAGAGCGGCTTGCCCGACGTATCCTGTTTGAGCCGGAGGACGGTTTCCAGCGCTTCTTCCCGCGCCGCGTCGGCCGCCAGGCCGTAGCTCGTGTCGGTCGGGAAGAGCACCACGCCTCCTTCGATCAGGAACTCGACCGCCGTAGCCACGGCCTCCTCCAGATTGTGCTCACTCAGCTTGATGGTTTTCATGTTTTTATCGACACTCCCTGTTACCATGCATCGTAGCATGACCTCACCGACCTACGCCGCCATCTTCGGTCGCAACCCGGCCCTCACCGTTTCGGAACTGACCGCGCTTTCGGAAACGCACGGGTTCGCCATCCGGCCGCTCGGGAAATACGCGGTCGAGCTGGACGGGTTCGACCCGGCGCTCGCCGACCGCACCGGCGCCGTCACCAAGCTGGTCCGGCTTTCCGCGCGGACGTATCCCGACGCGACCGCGGCGCTCCAGGCCGAAGCCGCCGCAATCTCCGCCGACGCCAAGTTCCCGTTCGGCGTGAGCTCGTACGCCGACGACCGCGCCACCCCGCTCGCTACCGTCCTCAAGCGGCACCTCAAGGAGCGGGACATCCCGGCGCGGTTCATCGGGCAACCCAAGGGACGTTCCGGGCGCTGGCCGGACGGAGAGCTTTCCGCCGTCCAGGTCCGCCATGGCGACCTGCTCACCCGGGGCGCCGACTTCTGCATCTTCGGAACGCCGGACGGCTACCGGAGCGGCCGTACCGCCTGGGTCTACGACTTCGAGGGCTTCGCCGCGCGGGACTACGACAAGCCGGCCGCCGACGCCCGTCGCGGGATGCTTCCGCCGCAGCTTGCCCGCACCATGGTGAATCTCGCGACCTGCGGCGATCCGGACCTCGCCGTCTACGATCCGTTCTGCGGCAACGGGAATCTCCTGATCGAATCGGCCATGCTCGGTCACCGCACGCTCGGATCGGACATCACGGAAGACGCCGTGGGCGCGGCAAGGCAAAACCTCCGCTGGCTGGCGGAGCGGCACCCGGAGCTGCCCAAAGCCGAGGTAACGCTTCACGACGCCACCATGTCGCTGGACGCCGACGCTCCCGCGGTCCTCGCGACGGAAGGCTACCTCGGCGACCCGCTCGGCCAACAGGCGACCGCCGCCGACATGGAGCATCAGGCGAAGTTCGTAGAGACGCTGATCGGGAAGTTCCTGCAACGCGCCGCCGACTTCCTGGAGCCGGGACGACGCGTGGTAATCACGTTTCCGGCCTGGCGGACCCCCGGTTCGCGGCAGCCTCACCGCCTCCTGGACGTTGAACGGATTTCCCGCCTTGGTTACACTGTAATTCGACCCGTTCCGGAGGGATTCTCCTTCCCGGAACTCACCAGCCGCGGATCGATCGACGTCGCCCGGCCGAAGCAGCGGGTCGTCCACGAATTATTCATTTTTCAAAAGCACTGAACCATGGCACATACTAAAGCCGGCGGCACTACCAAACTGGGGCGCGATTCGCGCTCCCAGCGCCTTGGCGTGAAGGTCGGCGACGGACAGCAGGTCCACGCCGGCGCGATCCTCGTCCGCCAGCGCGGCCGCTGGATGGAACCCGGCGAGAACGTCGGTTGCGGCAAGGACGATACCCTTTTCGCTACCGCGACCGGTACCGTGAAGTACGACAAGCGGCAGAAGACCCGCTTCAGCGGATCCCGCATCCGGAAGACGGTCGTTTCGGTCCAGGTCTACTAAGAAGCGCTCAGGCTTGCTGCGCCTGAAGAGCGGTCTTGTGTTGCGAGACCGCGGCCTCGATGAACCCTTGGAACAGCGGGTGCGCCCGGTCGGGCCGTGACTTGAACTCCGGGTGGAACTGACTGCCGACCATGAACGGATGGTCCTCGACCTCCACGATCTCTACCAGCACGTCGTCCGGCGTGGTCCCGGCGATCCGGAGACCCGCTTGCGCCAACTGGTCGCGGTACTCGTTGTTGAACTCGTAGCGGTGCCGGTGCCGTTCGACGATCTCGTCGGTGCCGTACGCCTCCCGGGACAACGAACCTTCCGCCAACGTGCACGGGTAGTCCCCGAGTCGCATGGTGCCGCCCTTCGTGTAGACCGACTTCTGGGATTCCATCAGGTCGATCACCGTGTGGGTCGCTTTCGGCGAGAATTCCGCGGAATGGGCCGCGTCGTCGCCGAGCACGTGCCGCGCGAACTCGATGGTCAGGACCTGCATGCCGAGGCAGAGGCCGAGATACGGCATCCTGTTCTCCCGACACCAGTGGGCGGTCATGATCTTGCCCTCGACCCCGCGGTCGCCGAAGCCGCCCGGGACGACCACGCCGTCCACGCCGTCGAGCAGCCGGGGGCCTTCCTTCTCGATGTCTTCCGAATTCACCCAGCGGATCTTCACGCTGCGGCCCGCCGGCGATTGCGCCAGCGCCGCGGCCTTCACGGCCTCGGACACGGAGATGTACGCGTCGTTCAGTTCCACGTACTTGCCGACGATCGCGACCTCGATCCCGTCTTCGCGTTTCAGTGCCTCGGCCCGGTCCACCATCTTCGCCCAGCCCTTCAGGTCCGACGTAGTGCCGCCAAGCCCGAGCACCCGGTCGATGTACGCCCCGAGTCCCCGCTGCTCGAACCGGACCGGCACGTCATAGATGTTCCTGGTCGTGGCCATCGGGATCACCGCCTCGCGGTCCACGTCACAGGTGGCCGCCAGCTTGTCCAGCGTCTCCTCGGGAATCGGATGGTCGGCGCGGGCTACCAGTACCTGCGTGGGAAGGCCGTAGCTCCGCAGTTCCCGCACGCTGTACTGCGCCGGGCGTGTCTTGAGCTCCTTGGTCGTGCCGAGGTGCGGCAGCAGCGTCACGTGCACGGAGAGGACGTTGTCCCGCCCCCTGCGGTTGCGGAGCTGCCGGAACGCCTCCAGGAAGACCATGCCCTTGATGTCGCCGATCGTCGAACCGAGCTCGACCAGCAGCACTTCCGCGCCGGTCTTCTCCGCGGCGGCGTTGATCCGACGGATGATCTCATCGGTGACGTGCGGGACTTCCTCCACGGTCTTGCCGAGATAGTCGCCGCGGCGCTCCGCCTCGATCAGTGACTGGTAGACCTGGCCGGTGGTGAAGTTCGACTCGCGGACCAGCTCCTCGTCGATGAAGCGCTCGTAGTGGCCCAGGTCCTGGTCGGTCTCCGCGCCGTCGGCGGTCACGAACACTTCCCCGTGCTCGTAGGGGTTCATGGTCCCCGGATCGACGTTGATGTACGGATCGATCTTGAGGATGCTCACCTTCACGCCGCGGCCCCTCAGGAGCCGTCCGAGTGCCGCCGTGGTCACGCCCTTGCCGAGCGAGGAGACCACGCCGCCGGTCACGAAGATGAACTTCGTCTGCATGTGGGGATCGTGCTTCTTAGCCATGCCGGACCTCCCGCATCGAGAGAAACTCCTCCCCCGCAAAAGAACGGTGGGAAGAGCGGATCGTGGTCATTATGCAGTGGCTGGTTCCGTGGTGTCGGCTTCCGGCTCGGATTCCTTCGCCTTGGCGGGAGCCTTCGCGGCCTTCACGCCTTTGACGGCTACGGGGATCTGCGCCGTCACGCCTAATCCCAGTTTAGCAGACACCTGCCCGGGGCCCAGCGCCGAGAGCGGAAGTCCGCCCAGCTGCTTCGGGTCCACGTCCAGCTTCCGCTGCTCCTTCACCGCCTTGGCGAACTCCGCCGCGGTGATCGAACCGAATACCTGCCCGCCGGGGCCGGTCTTGAGCTGGAGCTCCACCGGCGTCTCGGCCAGCGCGGCGGCCAGCTCCTCACGAGCGGCCGTCTCCTTCTGGCGACGCTCCTCCGCCTTGGCAATGTCCTTTTCGCGCTCGGCGATCCGTTCGGGCGTCGCGACGGCCGCCAGGTCCTTCGCGAGCAGGAAGTTCCGGGCGAAGCCGGCGCGGACCCGCACCAGCTCGCCGGCGAAGCCGATTCCCTCGAGGTCATCACGGAGGATGACCGGAAGCTGCCGATGGCTGCGTCTCATAGGCTCCATGCTACCGTCTCGGGAAGCGGGAAACCAGCCTGGGAAGCGCTACAGCGCCTCGATCGCCCGGCGAAGCTGGGCGTCGGGGTCGTCCGACGGGACCGCGATATTCGGCCGCAACCCGTCCTCGGCGAGCGATTGCCCGCTCGGCGTGAGCCATTCGGCGATCGTCAGCTTGAGCACCGCGCCGTCGTCGAGTTCGATCAGGTCCTGCACCGATCCCTTGCCGAACGTCTTCTGACCGACCAGCGGCACGTCGCGATTGTCGCGGAGCGCACCAGCCAGGATCTCCGCGGCACTGGCGGTGCCCTCGTTCACCAGGACGACCGTCGGGATGCCGGCCAGCCGTCCGCCGTTCGAGACGGAGCGTTCCTCGGTCTTGTCCTTGAACCGCTCCTTGACCACCACGCCGTCATCGAGGAACAGCGCCGCGGCATCAATCGCGCCGTCGAGGAACCCGCCGGGATTGCTCCGCAGATCCAGGACGATGCCGCGCGATCCCCGCTCGAGTATCTCCTCCGCCGCCTGCTTCAGTTCTTCCGTGGTCGCGTCGCCGAAGCGGGAGATCTCCAGCACCGCCACGTCGCCGCGGAACTCCAGGCCTGTCGACGGCGCCTTCAGCTGCGCCCGGGTGATCGTGAGCTCGCGCGGGCGCTCGCCGGGCGTCTGGACGGTGACCCGGACCTCGGTGCCCGCCTCGCCGCGGATCCGGTCCGCGACCTCATCGATGGTCAGCCCGACCGTCGGCGTGTCCTCCACCCCGACGATCCGATCGCCGGCGCGGATGCCGGCGCGGGCCGCCGGCGAATCCGGCAGCGGTGCGATCACCACGACCCGCTCGTCCCGCACGCCGATCTCGATGCCGATGCCCTCGACCTCGCCGGAAAGCGAATCTTCCAGCTCCTCGACCTCGGTCGGCGTCAGATAGTCGCTGTACGGGTCGTCCAGGCCGTTCACCAGCCCGTCGGTGGCCGCGTCGACCAGTTCCTGCGGGTCGACCTCGCCGACGTGCCGGTCCTCGATCAACTGCTTGGCCTCATAGAACTCGGAATAATCGGCGAACGCGCCGGTGTCACCGGCCTCGTACTGGCGCGGCGGGATGCCGTATTTACCGGCGGAAAACCCCACGGCGTAGACCAACAGGCCCGCCAGCACGGCGGCGATGACCATGCGGGGGTTCCCGGCAAACCTGCGTTTCTCTTTCGGCACGGGGCTATTGTAGCGGAAAACGCCCGCCCCTCCGGCACCACCCGCTCCCTTGCTTGCCGGATAGTATACAAAAGTATACTATTCCTCATTGCTATGAGTGCGGTGACGGAATCGAAGGAACGGGTGTCGGTATTGGCCAAGTTCGAGGGCGGCCGGGCGTTGCCCGTGCTCATGCGCCGGCAGGGCCGCCGCCATTGGATCCAGAAGCTGAACCTCCACCACACGCAGCGCCAGGGCACGGACACGGTCCACTACTACGCCGTGACCACCGACGCCGGCGATTGCGTGCTGACGTACTCCCAGCAGCACCTCACCTGGACGCTCGACGAGATCCGTTTCGACGGGAGCTGAGGCCGCCGATGACCGTCCTCCACCTCGACATGGACTCGTTCTTCGCGACGGTCGAGCAGCAGGCCCGGCCGTCGCTGCGCGGCCGGCCGGTGGGCATCGCGCCGGTGGATTCGCCGGGCGGGACGATCGTGGCCGCCTCGATCGAGGCCAAGCGGCACGGCGTAGGAACCGGCACCAAGGTGGCCGAGGCCCGGCAGCTGATTCCCGGCATCGAGCTCCTGCCACCGACGCCGGAGAAATACCGGGCAGTCCATCGCCGGTTCCGGCGGATCATCGAGGAGTACCGCGGCGCGGCGAAACCCCGCTCCGTGGACGAGATTGCCCTGTGGCTGGAACCGCAGGAGGCACCGCGAGCCCGGGAGATCGGCGCCGAAATCAAGCGGCGGATCCGGAGCGAGGTCGGCGAATGGTTGTCCTCGTCGGTCGGGATCGGGCCGAACTGGCTGCTCGCGAAGACGGCGTCCGCGATGCGGAAGCCCGACGGCCTCGTCGAGATCACGCGCGGCAACCTCCGGGAAGTGCTCGGCGGACTGGAACTGACCGACCTCTGCGGGATCGCCGGCCGGACGGCGGCCCGGATGCAGCTGGTGGGCATTTCCTCGCCGCGCGACCTGTACGACCTGCCGCCCTGGGAACTCAAGCGGCGGCTGGGCATCGTCGGCTACTACTGGCACCTCCGGGTGCACGGGTACGCGATCGACAGCGAGGACTGGGGCACGAAGACGCTCGGGCATTCGTCGGTGTTGCCGCGGCCGACCGCCGACCCGGCGCGATTGAAGCCGCTCCTCCACAAGCTCTGCCACCGGATCGCGCGGCGGCTGCGTCGCGACGGCTGGCAGGCCGGCGCGGTCAGCGTCTCCGGCTCAGTGGCCGGCGGCGCCGACGAATGGGACTGGCGCCGCTGGACGGCCGGTGCCCGTCTCAGCCCCACCGACCGCCACCACGACCTCTTCACCGCCGCCTGGCGGCTGCTCACGGACGAACCGCCGACGGCACCGCTCCGGAAGCTCGCCGTAACCACCCATGCGCTGCGTCCGGCCGATCCGGAGCAGCCATCGCTGTTCGACCCCGTCCGGCGGCGGACGCGGCTATCGGCGGGCGTGGACCGGGCGAATGACCGCTGGGGCGAGTTCACGGTGATCCCGGCCGGCATGCTCGGCACCGACGGCGTCGCGAACGACGCGATCGCGTTCGGACAGGACCTCAGGCTCCAGCGGGAAGCGGCAGGCTGACGCCTACCGGAACCCGCGGATCATGCTGCGTGGGAACCGGGTCTGGCCACCCCAGTAGTTCTGGTGACGGACCTCGATGTCGCCATTCCGCCAAATGCCGGTCACCACGCCCACGTGGTTCCAGGTGAACACCGCCGTGGCGCCGATCCAGGGCTCTTGGGACGTCACCGGCCAGCCGGCAGGGTTCCCGTAGCCGGGGTTGTTCACGCCGGGTTCGTTCACGCAATTGCCGCCAGCCACGGCATACCCGGTCGTACCGACCAGCTCCGGAACAGGCGCCGGCTGCTGAGGGGCCGGTTTCGGGGCCGGTTTCTTCGCCGCAGCGGGCTTGGGAGCAGCCGGTGAGGGCGTTGGCTCGGGGGTAGGTGTCAGCGGGCGCTGCTCGCGTACCAGCTCAATGAGGGCCTCCTCAGAGCCGTGGGCCGGGCGTTCACCCTGTGCGCCTTGGCTGCGACCGGGATCGAACTGGGCGGCCAGGGTACCCAGAAGCAGGACCCCCGCCAGGGTCAATAAACGGATTCGGGACAAAATAAAAAAGCCGGAGCTCTTTTTACGCATGGCTTTGGGAAATTCCTCGTTTTCTGCTACAACCTGCGGAATTATACGGACGCCCCGGATTCTGTCAAATTTATGCTCAATGAACTAAAAACCCTGCCTGAGGCAGAGGTTTAGGCGCGGTTTGTGCCTGAAGTACCTGAAATTACCCGTTTCAGGCGTGGATCACACCTGGGGGTTAGCCTAGCAGTCGATTCAATCTAGTAGAACTTGCCGGTCGAGCGGAAAGTTCCGGTCGAAACCACGTTCCAGCCATCCCAGTTCATGTGCCGGACGGTAACCTGGCCTCCGCTGACCCCGATTACCACGCCCACGTGACCGGCGCCGGTAGCGCCCTGCTCACCCGGGTACCAAACCATGACCTTTCCGACGGCCGGAGTGGAAGAGCACCTTCCGCTGTTACACCACGTGCCCGCATTTCCATTCTCTCCACGTCTCGTTTGGTCAAAGGCATACCAAGTGCATTGTCCGACTGGGTAAGGGTTCGGCCCACCGTTAAATCCGCCGCCTCCTCCACCGCTGGCAGGTGCGCTACTGGTGGTATTTCCGCCGGTCGCCTGGACGATGCCCGCCGCGGCTTCCCGCTCGTTGGCTTCCCGGGCCTGCTCGCACTGCTCCTTGTCGAGCTGCTCAGCCGCCCGTTTGGCTGCCTCCTGGTCCTCGGCCGTAGCGAGCCGTTCCTGGCGCTGCCCTTGGAGCGTCAGGAGTCCGTCGCGCTTATCCTTCGCTTCGGCGAGCTTCTCATCCAGCGATTCCAGGGTGTCGAGATACCGTTCGATCTTCTCCTGGAGATCCTCGTTGATCTTGTTCCGATAGTGCTCGCTGCTGAAGAAAGCAGACAGGCGTTCGCTGGAAACCAGCGCGTCGAAAGGAGTGGACGAGGAGTCGACCACGTAGCCTTCCTTCATCCCTTCCAGGATCGCCTCCCAAAGGTCTTCCGCCTCTTTTTCAAGCTGTGCGTGTTCCGCCTTCAGTTCTGCGACCCGGGCGTTGACCTCCGAGATCTGGCCGTCCAATTCGCCGACCTGGGAACGGAGCGAGACGAGGTTCTCGTTCACACCGCTAATCAGCGCGGCACACTCATCGGTGGATTCCTGCGCCTGTCCGGGTGCCGGAGCGACCGCCAGAAGTCCGGTCAGCAAGGTGGCGCTAGCGGCTATCGCCGAGAGGGTTCGTCGTGGACGTATATTCATTCTTGTGAGAGTTTCCGAACGAGAGGGTTCTCTTTTGGATAACGAAGGTCATTATAGGGTGCCGGCGGATGGTGTCAAAAAGCACAAATTTTGCTTAACAAGAGTATTTTGTCGGGATTCCAGGCCTATTTTAAGAGTCGGCCTCCACACGCCGGACCGTCCATCCCTGTGGATAAGGGTTTGTCAATTCCGCGCCTAGGCACGCAGGTGCCGGCGGATCGCGATATAGCTGGAAAGCACACCTACGCCGATGCCGGTCGCCAGCTGGACCGCCACGATCAGCGGCAGGTTCGCCCGGAAGTAGGCGGGCACATCCTCGTTGATGTCGCTCAGGTAACTAGAGAGCGCCGGCCCGAACGCCAGCACGATCAGGTACACCACAAGCAAGGCGATGCCGGTGCCTATGATGCCGTAGAACGCGCCCTCGAGCACGAACGGTCCCCGAATATACGCATTGGACGCCCCTACCAGCCGCATGATCTCGATCTCCTCGCGGCGCGAGAAGATCGTGATCCGGATCGTGTTGAAGACCACGAGGACCGCGAACGTGAGCACGACCAGCGAGATGAACAGTCCCACGTTCCGGATGAAGCTCACGATCCGCTGCAAGCGCTGAATAATTTCTCTGTTCTCTTTGTCGGACCGGCTGGCTACCAGTGGTTCCGCGAAGTCGGATTCCAGCACCGGATTGAAGGCATCCAGGTCATCCGGGTTCTTGGCCTTGATCTGGATACTGGCCGGCAGCGGGTTCTCTTCCTCGGAAATCTGCTCGACCAGCCGCTGGTTCCGCTCGGATTGCCCCTTGTAGATCTCAAGCGCCTGCGTCTTTGAGACGTACGTCACCGCGGCGGCGTTCGGATGTTTCTCGACCTGTTCCTTGAGCGTCAGGATGTCGGCCACCTTGGCGTCCTCGTTGAAGAACACCTCCACGTCGATCTTCTCCTGGATCGCCGTGATCACGTTGGTGCCGAGCAGCATCAGGAGGGCGAAGATCGAGACCAGGACCAGCGAGAACGTCACGATACCGGTCGCCGCCACGGAGAGCCAGCCGTTCCGGTAGAAGCTCGTGAACGCCGACTTGATCAGCCGGGGACCGGTGACGAAGACGCTCATGCTTCCTTCCTCAGCGCGTACTTGCCGACCTTCTGGTCACGGACGATCTTCCCGTCCTCAAGCGTAACCACGCGCTTCTTAAGCGCATCCACCACCTCGCGGTTGTGGGTGGCCAGGATCACGGTAGTGCCGAACTGGTTGATCTTGAGCAGCAGCTGGATGATCTCCCAGGCGTTCACGGGGTCGAGGTTACCGGTCGGTTCGTCGGCGATCAGCAGCTTCGGCTGGTGCACCAGTGCCCGCGCGATCGCCGTCCGCTGGATCTCACCGCCGGAGAGCTGATGCGGGAATCGGTCCGCTTTCTCGAGCAAGCCGACCATCTTCAGGATCTTCGGCACCGACTTCTTGATCTCGATGTTCTTCATGCCGGAGACTTCCATCGCGAACGCCACGTTCTCGGCCACCGTCTTGTGGTCGAGCAGCTTGAAGTCTTGGAAGACCACGCCGATCTTCCGGCGGTAGAACGGCACCTGCTTGTGTGAGAGATGGGAGATGTCGCGGTCGTTGACGAAGATCTTCCCCTCCGACGGCCGCTCCTCGGCGATCAGCATCCGCACCAGGGTGCTTTTTCCGGCGCCCGACGACCCCACCAACGAGACGAACTCGTTAGGATTGATCGAGAGGTTCACGTCCTCCAGTGCGACATTTCCTTTCGGATACGCTTTCTTGACGTGCACCATCCTGATCATCGGCGCCCCCGGTAGCTGCGACTGTGCATACGGAATCACGGTACCGCCTCGGCTGAGGCGGGTCAATTTCCAGGGACGTATCCACCGGTCGTCCCCGGTTTCGGGCCACGGTTTGGGAGATTGAACAAAAGCGTTGCTAGCGGTGGCAATGGCGCGGCATTCACGGCATTTGCAGAGCAGTCCCGAAAGCCATAAGATAACCAGCTAACTTACGTAAGGAAGCGTATGCCTCGAATAAGCGTTAAAGAAATCACCCCGGTCGAAGAATTATCGGAGTGCGGAGCAGCCAAACTGGCGCGATCGAAGCCCCGGGACGATGACCTCCCCGAAGAGGAGCGGATCGGGATAGCTACCAACTTGATCGGAGAATTCAGGAGCCAACTCGAATGGCAGTACGATCATCTCGTCCAGCTCCAGAACGGCAAGATAGACCAAGATGCCTATGCAGCCCGCGTAGGGGACCTTCCAGAAGATCTCGACGCGACTTTAGAAGAGACCACCGAAGCGATGCAGCGTTTGGCATCATACGCCGCCGCGATCAAGGAAGGAGATGCCGGAGTGATCAAGGCGTTATCCGAGTGGGACAGGCTTGATGAGTATGAAAAGGCGGAGCTGGAGCGCCGGGCCGAGGAGGTCAAAGCCATCCTGCGTCAACGTTTGGATGAGGGAGAATTTCCGCTTGCCGTTGCGTATCGGGAGAAGGTGGCAGAAAGCAGAACAGCTTCAAGTACGCCCATTACGCCATACCTTACCGAACAGGAGATCGCCCACGAAGAAGTCGAGGTGTTCATCTGGACAGTCTCCACTTACCAGTCAGTGGTCGATATGGGTCGTGCCGGTGGGGGCGTTCCCCATGAAATTGACCCGGACAAGATGGCCATCATTATTATTGGTGGCTATTTGGAGACAGCGCTTTGGGCAAAGGCCCAACGCAAAGATGACTGGGATCTCGAATTAGGGAACTCGAGCTTCGCTGCCGTGCGTGAACGCGTCACTGAGTTCACATCTCGCATGGTCCCGGTGCTCGAAGCACAGGTCGCATGGGACAAGCAGCACGGCTACAAAGAGTGGGTAGAAACGTCGGATACGGAATAGCTCGCAGCGGCCCTACGGAAAACCTGGCGTCCTAAGCTGAACAATCAGTACTTCATTCATGTGCTCTCTGTATACCCGAGACTACCCTGCGAGGTGCGGGAGCCACAGAGCCTGGAAGATCACGACCTGTTTTTGCGCGTGTTCGAAGGTAGATAGCCAGTAAGATCATCACCCCACCGGTCGCATCCCAAAGCGAGATGGTCTGACGATAGAAGAGATATCCCAGAACAATTCCGGCTACGACCTCAAGCAAGAGCAATAACGTTCCGACCTGGGCATCGACATGTCGAAAGCCGTATACCACCAGAAAACCCACGACCAAAAAGATAGACGCCAACGCGAACGTGGCGATCCATATGGGACTCCATTCAATGGCAACCCACTGCTCCTGCAAAAACAGGGAAAGGGTGACTGAGAATACTAATGCGAATGCCGTATCCACCAGATTCATCTGGAGATTCGAGTATGTCTTCGAGATCGCCTTCGAAAATACACTCCAGCCAGGGGCGGCGATTCCAGCGATTACTGCCGCCAGGCTATATGCCAGCGTAGACGTTTGGAAATTGACGCTATAGACGAGTGCCAGCCCCAAAATTGACAGGCCTAGTGCGATCAGACCCCTTCGATTGATTGATTCCTTAAATAGCAGGGTCCCGAGCGCATATCCACAAATAGTAGCAACGGCCAACGACAAGAAATAAGTCGTCCCAATGGAAATTTTCGTAAAGGCGATATAAAGTCCGACGACATTAACGAATCCACACCCGCTCCGCAAAAGGAACCACTTCACATCCTTACGGGCAATTGATTTCTTCTGATTCCTCAAAAAGAGAAACAAAAGAACCAGAATGGTGAGCTGGAAGCCGTTTCGAATCGATGTCTGATAAAAAAGCGGGATATTGAAACTGATGTAGTGGGAAAATACACCGAACGAACCGGTCAGAACGGAAACCGCTAGCAGTGCCAGAATACCTTTGTGTTTTCCCTCCATGTATCGTCTGTCTCGGGATATAGTTTGTTTTTCGAACGTAGACGGCGGCCCTACGGGGAATCGAACCCCGGTTTCCAGGATGAAAACCTGGCGTCCTAACCACTAGACGATAGGGCCGTGGTTACTATTTTAACTGTACCAGCGTACCGCGGGGCGGGAGGAAGGGTCTATGCCCCGAGCAGTCTGGTCAGGAACCCTGCGGAATCGCGATCCGGTAGATCGCCGACTGGCCTTCCGCCGCGCTGTGCAGGTAGAGGTATTCCCCGTCCGTAATCGGACCGACCAGCGGCCCCGGCAGGTCGGTGAGCAATACCTGGTGCCGTTCCCCGGCGGCGGTGAACAGCGTCAGTGCCCCGCGACCGTCCACGACATGTCCGACCAACAGGTTCTTGCGATCGTCGTAGAGCAGGCTCTCCGCGTCCGTGAGCCCGCCCAGCACGGTGGACAGCTTGCCGTTATCGAAGATCTGAACTACCGATGCCTCTTCGTCCGCGAACTGCGCCACGCGGATGATGTTGTCATTGTCCACCACAAGTCCCGCCGGCTCCTTGAGGTCCCGGGCGACTGTCCGACGCTCGCCCGCCAGTGTCAGCTTGATGATCGTGCCGTCGCCGTTGTTCGACACATAGAAGTCCCCGTCCCGCGCGCGGGCAATGCCGTTCGGACCGTCCAGGCCGTCCGTCAGCTCCCGGACTTCGCCGGTGTCGGGATTGACCCGCACCACGCGCCCCTCCTTGAACAGCGGCGTGACGATCCAACCCTCGTCGTCCTGGACCATGTCGTGCGCGCCGCCGAGCTCGTCGGCGAGCAGGCGTTTGCCGCCGGTCTGCGGGTCCACGGCGTAGAGCTTGTCGTCACCCCAGTCGGAGACGTACAGCGTCCCGTCGAAGAAACCGATGCCGTGCGGCTGGTCGAACCCGCCCGCGACCTGCTCCAGGTCGTCGGCGGAAAGGGTCCGCCCGGCCAGTGACGCGAAGAGCGCGGTGTCCGGCGAGCCGGACGGGGATGCCGAGCCGCCGAGCTGCTCCTGGGCCACCTTGGTCGCGGTCGTCCCGACGACGAAGAAGAGTGCCGCGCCGGCGGCGATCACCGCCGCCATGGCCGCCATCAGCAGGATCTTGCGGCGGCGCTTAGTCACGCGCACTCCCGCCGCCGGGCCTTAGGCGAGACGGTTGCGGAACCAGTCGATGATTCGTGAAAGCCATGATGTGTCTTTGGCGTCATCCGAGGCGCTGCTGACCTTGAGTGGCGGCGCAGGCGTCGAGTCGGGGGTCGGGGTGGCCGCGGTCAGCCGCGGGTCACGGCCCGCGCCGTGCCGGACCAGCCAGTCGTCCGGATTGTACCATTCGGCCCGGAGGTGCTCACGCGTCTGCTCGTACCCGTCGAAGTCCAGCGCGGGACCCTTGTGGATGCCGAAGTGCAGGTGCTTGCGCGCCCCGCTGGTTTCCGCGGAGAAGTTCTTGCCGAGGAACGCGACCGTCTGCCCGGCCGTCACCCGCTGGCCGGTCCGGACGCGGACATCGCTGAGCCGGACGTGGCCGTAGAGCGACGTCACGACCTCCGGTTCACGGTGCCGGATGACCACCAGTCCGCCATACCCCGGCACGGTGCCGACGTAGATGACCTCTCCAGCGGCGATCGCCTTCACGGGAATCTCCCGCCGCGCGTCCTCCCCCGAGTAGAATTCCACGTCAGCGCCGGCATGGAGCCCGGTGAACTGGTTGCGAAGACCGTTGTGCGGGAAGAGCTCGCGGTGGCGCTCATGGTACGCACGATCGACCACCACGTCGAATCCCTTGAGCGTCTGGTTCTCGAAGTAGCGCTCGACAGGGAGGACGACGGGGGCGGCGGCATGCGTGCCCACCGGTGCCATGGAAACGACCGCGATGCTCACCGCGATGGGCACCGCCAGCACCCGGATGGCCGTCTTACGTACTGAAGTCAGGTATCGGATCATTTGCGGATTATTTGTTCGCATATCGGAAGATAGACTACTCACGGCCGGAATCCCACTAACCAAGCGTGGCCATCCGAAAGGCGCGCATCCTCGCGGTCCTTGACGAATCTCTGAAAATATGCTTTAATAACACAATTTTGCCGGAATCGGACACAGCCTGAGCCATGCAACAGAAACGCAAACGACAACTCGACGCTTACCTCCGCGCGGCCAACTACCTGTCCGCCGCCCAGGTCTACCTTAAGGACAACTTCCTCCTGGAACGCCCGCTCGTGCCCGAGGACATCAAGCCGCGGCTGCTCGGCCACTGGGGATCCAGTCCGGGTATCAACTTCATATACGCGCACCTCAACGAGCTGATCCGCCGCGAAGGACCGGAGGTCCTGTTCGTGATGGGACCCGGCCACGCCTACGCCGCCCTGCAGTCGAACCTGTTCCTCGAAGGCTCGCTGGAGAAGTTCTACCCGAAGGCGAAGCGGAATGCCGCCGGCGTCGGCTACATCGTGAAGGAGTTCAGTTGGCCGTACGGCTTCCCCAGCCACTCCAACCCCGGCACGCCCGGCGCGATCCTTGAGGGCGGCGAGCTCGGCTACGCGCTTTCCACCGCCTACGGCGCCGCGCTCGATAATCCGGACCTGATCGTCGCCACGGTGATCGGTGACGGCGAGGCTGAGACCGGCCCGACCGCCACGGCCTGGCACCTGAACAAGCTGCTCGACCCGGCAACTTCGGGTGCGGTCCTGCCGATCATCCATCTCAACGAGTACAAGATCTCCGGCCCCACCATCTACGGCCGCATGTCGGACGCCGAGCTCAAGCAGCTCTTCCGCGGCTACGGCTACGAGCCGATCGTCGTCCGCGGCAGCGCGGACCAGACGCCGCACGACCGGATGCACGACGCGCTCCAGGCCAGTTACCGGAAGATCCGGAAGGTCCAGCAGACGGCACGCCGCAGCCCGAAAGGCCGCGGAACCGCCGCCGCGGAAACGGTCCGCCCCAAGTGGCCGCTGATCATCCTCCGGACTCCGAAAGGCTGGACCGGCATCAAGCGGCTCGACGGCGAACCGATCGAAGGCAGTTTCCGTTCGCACCAGGTCGTCGCTCCCGACGTCCGTGAGAACCCGGCCCACCTGGCCGCGCTCGAACGCTGGCTCCGCTCATACCGATTCGACGAACTCTTCGATCCGCGACGCGGCTTCACGGCCGACGTCCGGGTGAATATTCCCGGCGGCGCGGAGCGCATGGGTCTCAGCCGCCATACCCACGGCGAGCGGCGGAAGGCCCTGAAGCTACCGAACCCCGCTTCGCTGGCAGTCCGGCCGGAGCGACCTGGCGAGCTCGCGAACGGCGGCATGCACTACGTAGGCGACTACCTCAAGGAAGCGTTCGCCAAGAACCGCCGCGCCAAGAACCTCCGGATCTTCTCGCCGGACGAGACCTACTCGAACCGGCTCGACAAGGTGTTCGACGAGACCGCCCGGGCCTGGCAGTGGCCGCTCAAGCCCGCCGATGTGGACATGGCCCGCGACGGGCGCGTGATGGAGATGCTCTCCGAACACTCCCTGCAGGGCATGCTCCAGGGCTACGCCCTCACCGGCCGGTACGGCTTGTTCGCCTCGTACGAGGCCTTCGTCCAGATCGTCACCAGCATGGTCGACCAGTACGCGAAGTTCGTGAAGGTCGCCCGGACGATCCCATGGCGGAAGCCGAACCCGTCGCTGACCTACCTCCTGACCTCGTCCGCCTGGCGGCAGGAGCATAACGGGTTCTCCCACCAGAATCCCGGCTTCATCGACGACCTGCTGCAGCGGCACGGCGACTTCATCACCGTCTACTTCCCGCCCGATGGCAATGCCACATTGGCGGCGCTGGACGAGAGCCTCCGCTCGACCGACCGGATCAACGCGCTGGTCGTCGCTAAGAAGAACCAGCACATCTGGCTGCCGTATGCCGACGCCAAGCGTGCGATGCGGGACGGCCTCTCCACCTGGCGGTTCGCCTCCGACGCGCGGCCCGACCTGGTCCTCGCCGCGGCCGGCGGCCACCTCACCACGGAAACGCTGGCAGCACTGGCGATCGTCAAGGAGGAAGTGCCGAGCGCCCGCCTCCGGTTCGTCTCGATCGCCGCGCTCTCCGACTGCGGGTTCGGCCCAGCCGGCCGGAAGGTCTCCGAGGCCGCGTTCCAGCGCCACTTCACGAACGACAAGCCGGTGATCGTGAACTTCCACGGCTATCCCGAGACCCTCAAGTCCGTCCTCTTCGACTACGAGCGCCAGGCCGGACGCTTCTCCGTGCACGGCTACCTCGAATCCGGATCGACCACGACGCCATTCGACATGCACGTCCGCAACGAGACCGACCGCTACCACCTGGCGATGGAAGCCTTCGGTCGGCTGGCCGACCGGAAGGTCCTGGACCGCCGCTCCGCGAACCGGCTCAAGCAGAAGTACGCCGCGAAACTCGCCGCGGAACGGCGCTACATCGTCCGCCACGGAATCGACCCGAAGCACATCGAGGAGTGGCAATGGCCGGATCCGTCCTGATCATCAACCCCGGCAGTTCCTCGAAGAAGCTGGCGTTGTACCGCGGCACGCGACAGGTCGCCTGCGCGCACATCGAGCATGAAGGCGGCGGGGTGACCGCCGCACTGGAGCTCTCCGGGACGGCATCGACCCACCGGCTTTCGACCGACACGTTCGCGCGCGGCACCGACTGGTTCCTGCGGCAAGCGGAACGGGCCGGCGTGATCCGCGGCACCGAGGACGTTTCCGCCGTCGGGCTTCGGATCGTCGCGTCCGGCGAAGCGTTCCGGCGTCACCGGACGATCGACGAGCATTACGAACGCCAGCTCCGCACCGCGTACGAACGGAGCCCGCTCCATCTGGGTCCCGCTCTGGCGGAGCTGGACCACGCCCGGGACGTCCTACCGCACGTGCCGATCGTCGGAGTATCGGACAGCGCCTTCCATCTGACGCTGCCGGAAACCGCCCGCCGCTACGCGATCCCCGCCGGCGACGCGGAACGCCGCGGCCTGTTCCGGTATGGATTCCACGGGATATCGGTCGGCTCGGTCGTGCAGACCGTCCGTCGCGAGCTGGGCCGCATGCCGGCCCGGACGATCGTCTGCCACCTCGGCAGCGGCGCCAGCATCACCGCGCTGGAGCGCGGCAAGAGCAAGGACACCTCGATGGGCGCCACGCCGATGGAGGGATTGATCATGGCGACCCGCGCCGGAGACGTCGACCCCGGCATCCTCCTCGAGATGGCTCACGAGCGTTCGGCGCGCCAGGTCGAGACGGACCTCAACCGTCACTCCGGACTGCTCGCCCTCGGCGGCAGCGACGACATCCGCGAACTCCTCAAGCGGGAACGCAAGGGTGACTCCCGCGCCAAACTGGCGCTGGACACCTATGCCTACCGGGTCCGCAAGTACATCGGTGCGTACGCCGCCGTGCTGGACGGCCTGGACCTGCTGGTCTTCACCGGCACGGTCGGCGAACGCTCGGTACCGATGCGGAAGCGCATCTGCCGCGACCTCGGCTACCTCGGCGTCCGACTGGACGCTGCCAGGAACCGGAAGACCGATACGGCTTTCGCCGCGATCAATGCCCCCCGGACGAAGGCCGAGGTGCTGGTCGTCCCGACCGACGAACTGGGCGAGATGGCGCGGGCAACTCGCACAGCGGCAACTTTTCCTGTACGCTGAATGCGTCGTTAAAGTTAAGTCAGAGTCGTAGCGCAGGTCCAGGCCGAGGCTCCTCTGCACAAGAAAGGAGCCACCACCATGGCAAAAGAACTATTCGTCGGGAATCTCCCGTTTAGCACGACCAACGAGTCGCTGCAGCAGCACTTCGCGAGCTTCAACCCGACCGCCGCGAGCGTGATCACTGATCGGGACTCGGGCCGCAGCCGCGGCTTCGGTTTCGTGAAGTTCGATGACGACGCGCAGGCCGACAAGGCCGTCGAAGAGCTCAACGGGAAGGACCTCGACGGTCGCCCGCTGACCGTACGCGAAGCACGTCCGCGCGAGTAATCGCCGAACATACGCAATGCGTAAAGGCGCACCCGAGGGTGCGCCTTTATCGTGGAAATACCTGCAGGCCTACGTGCTCTTGAGATACTCGAGCGCGCGCTCGAATACCTCGTCCGGCGTGAGGTCGCTGGTGTCGATGATCACGGCATCTTCGGCCGGCCGGAGCGGTGAATGGGCACGGTTCATGTCGCGTTCGTCGCGACGGTTCACCCCTTCCAGTACGATTCCGAAGTCCGCGTCGGCCCCTTTCTCCTGGAGCTCCTTGAGGCGCCGCTGGGCGCGGACTTCCGGCGAAGCGGTAAGGTAAATCTTATACCGGGCATCGGGCGCGATGACGGTTCCGATATCACGACCCTCGATCACGACGTTCCCCTGCCTCGCGAACTCCCGCTGGACGTTATGCACGTGGTCGCGGACCTTGCGGTAGGCACTGATCTTCGAGGCGGCTTCGCCTGCTTCGTGACCCTTGAGTTTCTCGACATCGGCCGGCACACCGTCCACGAGCAAGGTATCGGGCGGACGCACTTCGAAACGCAGCGAACGGATGATCCGCTCGGAGGCCGCTTCGTCATCGTGGTCCGCTCCGGCTTCGTCCACGGCCAGGCCGGCCGCACGATACATCAGTCCCGTCACCAGGAGCGGCCAGCCGAAGCGGTCCGCGAGCCGGCGCGACAGCACGCCCTTACCGGAAGCGTTGGGCCCGTCGATCGCGATGACCTGACGCCCGGACTGATTGTCGTTGGGATGCATTTCCTGCTGATTCGATCAGGCTGCTACGCTGATGCACCACGGCACATCGTATCAATCGTACCCGAAATGCGGTTTCCCTTTCGACCCGAACTTCCCGGGTCTCATCAGTCGCTATGCGAGAGGGAGCCGAGAATGAAAACTGGAGTTACCAGAAACTATTCTCGGCGGGCAAGCAGACAGGATGATTTGTCCTGGTTCTTGCCGTGGTTTTTTTGGGGTGGTGCTACCTGGCGTCGGCGAGCTCGGCAGCGAGCTCCTTGAGGACCTCAGCCACCCAGTGGTAGTCCTCGCCGATCGATGCCAGGACCTGCTCGGTCTCGCTGGGGTCGCCGGAATCGACGAAGTCGCGGAACCGCTGCTTGTCCTTCATGGCGTTCTCGTCACCGCCCGGCCAGATGCGCCAGGAGTCGTTGTCGATGACGTCGGCCACGACGATCTGACCGCGGTCTGTCATGCCGCACTCGATCTTGAGGTCGACGAGCACGATCTCCCTGCTCGCCAACGCCCGCTCGAGCGCGAGGAACGTCCGCTCGCCGAGCCGCATGAGCTCGAGGAGCCGGTCGATCGTCAGTCCGAACGGCGGCCAGGCCTCCTCGCCGATGAACGTGCCGTCGGACATCGGCCGCTTCGGCTCGAACAACAGCGTCCGGTTCGTGATCGGATCCACGATCATCAGCGGATCGCCCGCATCGTCGTCCTTCTTGAAGAACTCGACGCGGACCGGCTCGAAGCGGCTCTTCGGCTCGATGTCCGGGTGGCGCTTCAGGAACGATCCGAACGCGATCCGACGCATCACGATCTCGATGGAAATCATCGTGACCGCGTGAGCCCGGAACGTGCGCTCGTCCACCTGGCCGAGGAAGTGGGTGGGAATTCCCGCCTCCTCCAGGATCGGGAACGTGGCGCAGGTCGTGGTGGTAGCCGCCACGCCCTTGCCGGTCAGGAGCTCGTGCCCCTCACCGTCGTTGGCGGTGATGTCGTCCTTCGACTCGAGGAGCACGGCACGGGGATCGTTCGGATCCCGCCAGACCTGCTTGGTCTTGCCCTCGATGACCAACTTTTTCTCTTGCGTATCCGTCTCCTTCGAGGTCCGTAGGTTGAGTTGCGGGGGCTTGGAGTTGCTGCGGTAGTGCTCACAGAACCGCTCGTACTGAGCGGGGTCCATGTCTACGATCTGGCCCGCGAACCAGGCGGCGTTCTTGAGCCCGGGCTTGTCGATCCCGGTGAGCGCCACCGGAACACCGGGCGGCAGGCGGCAGATCGACAGCAAGGCGTCGAGACCGTCCAGGTTGTCACTGGAAAGCGCGACCCCGAGGACCGGCGTACTAAGGCGACCCTGCGCCAGCAGATGGGAGACGATTGCCCCCGGTAGCGCGGCCGCCAGACCGGCGACGGCGATGTACGCCCGCACCGACTGCGTCTCGACGTACTGCTTGAGCTCGTCTGGGTTGCGGTGTGCCGAGATGGCCGAGATGGACCAGCTCGCCCCGGCACCATCGAGGATGCCGGTCATGCCTGACTTCTCTACGATCTCGAGGTCGCTCGCGCTCCCGACGATGATCGCGACGTCCGGATTCACCATGATTTCCTTTCTCTGTGGGTTGGCGGTCAGGGTCATCGCTATGGAGCGCAATCACCCACTCCCGCCAACCGGGTGTGAAGGTACGACTTACCAGGATACCCTTTCTGGCGGGCAAACCAAACCGTCCCGGCCCACCTACCCCCAGCCTGCGTCGCGCGCCTGCCGGAGCTTGGCGCGCCGTTCCTCGATCTGGCCACGCAGGTCCGGGCGGGCACGTAGCAGGGTTTCACAGCTCTCCAAGAGCTCGTGGAGCCGTTCCCGGTTCTGGATCAGGGCAAGATCGGGGTCGGTTTCCCACACGGAAACGGTCATCGGCTCCTCTGTTCCCCGTTCCCACACCTCGATGCGCAACAGATCGGGAGTCTTGGGATCTTCGATCGGTGCCCGGGCGTTCAACCTACCCCGGTACGTCTTCCCGCCGGCCCACCAGATGACGTCAGTGCAATCGGTGATATCCACCGGCTCGAACGATTCTTCGAGCTCGGACTTGTCTGGCGGCCGCTCCGGCTTACGTTTCAGTAGCGCCGCCCGGCGGTGCTTTTCCGTCTGAAGCTGATCCATCGAAAGCCCCCTGAATTTGTGCATCAGCGTGCTTATGGATGTCTCCGCCCCATCCAAAGGATGGGGCGTGGGGCGTTCGGGAGTCCGGGTCCGCCTGCTCATATGAACCCATGGTTATTCTACCGGCCTGCCGGGACGTTTCGCCTTGTGGATCTTGCCGGTCTTATCCCTGGTAACCCGGGTACCGTCCGGCTTCACCTTCTTGACCGGCTCGACCTTTACGCTTCCTGGTTCCATGCGGACGACCGGGTCGCCGGACCGCGTATCCTTGTCGGCGAACATGGCATCAGGCGGCGGTTAGTTCTTTCACACTCTCTTTCCCCATCACCGGTAGCTGTTCCTCGAGCCAGCCTACCATCGCCTCCTCATCTGCCAGGATAGCCTCCGCCAGGTCGGCCGTCTCGGAATCACCGACCGCTTCGGCTGCCGCGGCCATCAGCCGGTACGTCGCGATCTCGAAATGCTCGGAAGCATAGTCCATGGCCGCATTCTTGGCTTGCTTGTCGCCGAACGGTGCCGTGGCGAACTTGTCCAGGAATCCCGAACCTTTGCCGACCAGCTCCTTGGCTTTGGATACCGAACCGCCGAGTGCCTCGATCCGGGACGCAAGCATCTCAGCATGCCGTTCGGTCTCCTCGGCATGTTCACGAATCCGATCCGCGATCTCCGGTCGATCCGCATCCTTCGCATGCCGTTCCAATATCGGAGCCAGCATCACTTCCAACGCGTGCGCATCATTAAGCCATTTGATCATCTGGTCGTTGGCTTCTGCCATCCGCCTCCTTCGTCGATTAGTTGGTACCGATCACGCTACGGGATGTGCCTACGCGCCGTCACCGATATTCTTCCAAAAACCGGGGTCTGAGAGCAGGCCCACTCGGCATTCTGCACAAGATGCGGCGGCGCTCAGTGGTGGCCGTGCACCGTGGCATGGCCCTTGCCGCGCGCGATCAGGTAGCGGTTGACCGGGAACGCGGCGACGAAGGCTACCGCGAGCGCGAACGCCAGGCTCCCCCAGAACAGGGGTGAGTCGAGGTGGGCATCCATCGCGCCAGGCACGATCA
>CAYZCS010000005.1:0-27848 GCA_964476895.1 uncultured Candidatus Saccharibacteria bacterium
GTCTTCGCCCATGTTGGCCGCCCGTTCGAGCAGCCGCGAGTGCAGGTAGAAGACGTCGCCGGGATAGGCTTCGCGGCCCGAGGGCCGGCGGAGCAGGAGCGAAAGCTGCCGATACGCCGCCGCGTGCTTGGAAAGGTCGTCGTACGCGACCAGCGCGTGGCGGCCACTGTCGCGGAAGTATTCGCCCATGGTGCAGCCGGCATACGGCGCCAGGTACTGCTGGGCGGCGGGATCGGTCGCCGAGGCCAGGACTACGATCGAACGCTTCAGCGCCCCGTGCTTCTCGAGCGTAGCCACGAGCTGGCGGACCCGGGATTCCTTCTGGCCGACCGCGACGTAAATTGAGATCACGTCATCGTCCTGGTTGAGGATCGTGTCGACCGCGATCGTGGTCTTGCCGGACTGGCGGTCGCCGATGATCAGCTCGCGCTGGCCGCGGCCGATCGGAATCATCGCGTCGATCGCCTTGATGCCGGTGTGCAGCGGCGTGTCCACCGGCTTCCGGGTAATCACGCCGGGCGCGATCTTCTCCACCGGCTGGGTTTCCTTGGTCTTGATCGGCCCCTTGCCGTCGATCGGCTCGCCGAGCGCGTTGACCACGCGGCCGACCAACGCTTCCCCGACCGGCACGCTCATCACCTCGCCGCTCCGGCGGACCTCGGCGCCTTCGGTGAGCCCCTGCTCGTCACCGAGCAGCACGGCACCGACGGTACCTTCCTCGAGGTTCAGGGCCATGCCGGTGCGGCCGCCGGGGAAGACCAGCTTCTCCATCGCCTGCACTCCGGATAACCCGGAGACGATCGCGATGCCGTCACCGACGGCGATGATCCGGCCGGTATCGGCCAGTTCGGACGATACCTTGGCGCGGCCCACGGCCGAGCTCAACGATTGGGCGATCTGGTCTGCGGTCTTACTCATGCGATACCTCCTACGGCTTCCGCTACCCGGTCGAGCCGGCCGCCAAGACTGGCGTCGATCACGCGGCCGTCCACGGTGGCGCGGACGCCGCCGAGCAGCTGTTCATTCTCTTCATACGTTACCAGGGCGCGGCGGGGATCGATCTTCAGGGCTTTCAGGATGCCGCGTTCCGCCGGACCGTTCAGTGGGGCGGGCGTTTCCAGGTGGACCCGGGCATACCCTTCCTTCGCCAGTTCCCGCGCGAACGCGTCGGCCAGCTCGGGAATGGCGTCCAGCTCCTGGTCGACCAGGAGCAGTTCCACCAGGCGGGCTACCGGACGGCTGCACGGCTTCAGTAATGATGCCAGCCATTTGCCCCGGGCCGGTTCCGGGCGGGCAGCGGCGTCGATCAATCCCCGCTTGAGGTCCGGCGTGGTCGCCAGTGCACCGGCCAGGCCGGCAAGCTCCCGCCACGCCGCGGCCGGATCGCTGACGGCCTGACGAAGGCCGCGGGCGTAGTTACCCAGCTCAGCCACGTTTCCTCCCTGCCGGCTTACGTTTCGAGGCCGCCTTGGCCGGTCGCGCCTGCTTCGAAAGGTACCGTTCCGCGGCGGTCACCAGCCGTTTCTGGTCGGCGGGCTTCACCACGTCGCTGAGGACTTTCCGGGTCGTCTCGACAGTCAGCACGGCAAGCTCTTTCCGCAGCTCTTCACGAAGCGCCTCCCGCTCCTGGCCGATCGATGCCTCGGTACGGTCGCGGAGCGCCGCCGCTTCCCGACGCGCTTCGTCGAGCATCTTGCGGGACGTGTCGCTGGCCGCGTCCTTGGCCTCGGCGATGATCCGCTCCGCCTGGGCCCGGGCCGCCTCGCGCTCCTCGGCGTACCTGGCCTCGGCCGCTTCCAGGTCCTTCCGGGCCTGTTCGGCTTGCTTGAGGGAATCGGACACCTGCCGCTCGCGGTCGTGCATCAGCGTGGTCAGCCGCGGCAGGACGAACTTCCAGACGACCAACAGCAGGATCGCAAAGTTAATGAACTGCACCAACAGCAGCTTTCCTTCGATTCCGAACTGTTCAAGTATTTCCATACGTTTGGTGAGTCAACCGTCTGATTCAGGTGCTGCCGGTTCGGCAGGAACGCGCTGAGACTTATGGACGAACCCGCAATCCCGATTCCAGGACGGGTTCGGCGCGTGTTCCGCCGAACCGGCGATACCGTCCAATCAGATGACGAACGTCATCATGATCGCGTAGAACGCGATCGTCTCGGTGAGCGCCGCGCCCAGGAACATGTAAACGATGATCCGTCCGGCGGCCTCGGGGTTGCGGCCGATGGCCTCGACGGCCTTACCGGTCACGTACCCCACGCCGATACCGGGTCCCAGCAGGGCGATCAATGTCAGTCCTTTGGCGAGCGCTGTTGCGGCTTCTGCTTCCATGCCGATATTCTCCTCT
This sequence comes from uncultured Candidatus Saccharibacteria bacterium, assembly GCA_964476895.1. GTDB lineage: Bacteria > Patescibacteriota > SICC01 > SICC01 > SICC01 > JALYJZ01. Next base: position 2,348 of record CAYZCS010000005.1, read on the forward strand.
TAATTACTGCTTATGCTTGCGTGATCAATGGTCATGCGCCAACGACGCGATCTTGATGAACACAATAGTCAGCATAGCAAAGACGAACGCCTGAATCAGGCCGACGAATATCTCCAGCAGGTAGAACGGTCCCGAGACCGGAATGAAGACCGGCAGGAGCGTCCCGAACACCACCAGGAGCACCTCGCCGGCATAGATGTTGCCGAAGAGCCTGAACGATAGCGCGATGAACTTGGCCACCTCCGAGATCAGCTCGGTGAGGCCGAGCAGGAACGTGGGCACGACCATCAGCAGGTTCTTCACCTTGAGCGGCCGCTTGAACAAGTGGGTCAGGTTGACGAACTTGCCGAGGTACTTGAAGACGCCGACCAGCACGAGACCGGTAGCCTGGACCACCAGGAACGCCACGCCGGCCATCGCGAAGGTCAGGTTGAGGTCGGCGGAGCCTGCCCGCAGCAGCGGCACGAACTCGCCGTGCGCATCGTGACCGCCGACGGTACCGAAGCCGGGCAGCAGGGCCACCCAATTCAGGAAGAGCACGAACAGGAAGATCGTCACGATCAGCGGCGTGAAGCGCCGCGCCAGCCGTTCGTTGTCCATCACCGTGTTCACGATTCCGGTCAGCTGCTCGACGAGAATCTCCAGCAGGTTCTGGCTGCCGCGCGGGACCGTCCGGAGCTTGCGCGTGGCCACCAGGAGAAACAGGACCAGCAGCGCCATCGCCAGCCAGGTCCCAAGCACGCTGTTGGTGATCGGAAATCCCCAGAGCTCGAAGAGCGGCTCGGCGTGGAGCGCCGGCGTGTGCAGGTCGGCCGCCATCAGCGCCTCCGGCCGCCTTTCCGGTTCCGGGAAGCGCCGGCCTTGGCGCGGCGGACGCGATCGTTCCCACCGATCGCCTCGCGCCCGCCGCGCGAGAACTGGCGGCGCGCCGACGAACGCCGCTCGGTCGGACTGTCTTCCTCGGCCGTCAGGGTATAGACCTCCCGGACGACCACGATGGTCGCCGTGATGCTGCCGATGATCACGGCCCCGGCCAGCCCGAACGGCGCCGAGTCGAACAGCGCATCCAGCACGAATCCGGCCAGGGCCGTCAGGGCCAACAGCGCCGTGACTTGCGCCAGCAGCGACACACCGATCCAGAATCCTCGCGAAGTCGTGATTTTCTTAGGCATACCGTCTTAGCTTACCGCCTTAGTCCTCTGGCCACTACCGGTCAGTCGGTGCGCTCGCGCGGGACGGGAGCCGGGGCGGGTTTGGTCCGGCTGAGCCAGACCAGGAGCGCGGCAAGGAGCACTGCCAGGAGTCCGGCCATCAGGACCTTGCGGCCGGTGGTCCCCGCCAAAAGTGCCGTCACGCCGAACGTCGCGGAGACGCCGTAGAGGAACAGCACCGCGCGGCGCACGGTGAATCCCCGCTGGAGCAGGAGGTGGTGGAGATGCCGGGTATCGGCCTGCCAAGGCGCCGCCCCGACTGCCATTCGCCGGATCACGATCGTCAGCGCATCGAGGATCGGGAACCCGAGCACCAGGAACGCGGTCGCGATCTTGCCGCCCGAGATCACGGCCAGGGTGGCCAGCACGTACCCGACGAACGTCGAGCCGATCGTGCCAAGGAAGATCTTGGCAGGATGGAAGTTGAAGAACAGGAACCCGGCGAGGCTGCCGGCCAGGAGCAGCGCCAACAGGGCTACGTGCGGCTGGTCCACGACCGCGGAAAGTGAAAGCAGCGCCACCGTGACGGCGGCGATACCGCCGACCCCGCTGGCCAGCCCGTCGAGCCCGTCCAGCCAGTTGATCGCGTTGATCACCAGCACCACCCAGACCACCGTGATCAGGTCAGCCGGCAGGTTCAGCAACCGGCCGCCCGTGTCGAACGGCAGTGCGATCTGGATCTGGTCGAGCGCGATCTTGCCGCCCAGCGGGTTGGTCACTTCCTCGATGGCCATGCCGGCGGCGGCCAGCGACAACCCGGCCAGCGCGTGCGTGCCGAGCTGTACGGCCGGCGGCAGGCTCCGCCAATCGTCGATGAATCCGACCGCCAGCAGGAACAGGGCCGTCAGGGAGAACACCAAGAGTTGCCCCGGCTGGAAGTTGGGCGCAAGTTCGGGAAGGAAGACCAGGAAGCCGATGAAGAACGCCGCCAGCACCGCGGCGCCACCGAGACGTGGCGTGATGCCGCGATGGATCCGGCGGCCGCCGGGCCGGTCCACGATTCCCAGGCGCCGAGCCAGCCGTCCGACCGCAGGGGTCAGTAGGAGCGCCGCGGCGAACGTGAGAAGCGGACCCAGCCAGAGTGCGGTCATGGCCCCAGTGTACCCGATGCAGGCATAAGCAACCGTGCACAAAATATGTCTTGCGTCCGGAACATGGCGCTTGACAGTCGGATGCCGCTTTGAACGAACGGGGTTTTCCCCAGCACCGCCAGCGAAGTGACGCCGGACCTACTTGATTTCCCGCTACGTTTTTGGCTTAGTTGTGATGTTTAATCGGACGCCTGACGGATTTCCGATACCGTGGGGCCCGGCGTACACTGAATAGTGAAAACAAAAACACGGCGGCAAAACACCGCCTGTGGTTATTATCGGTTCCCGGGAACCGTCCAACAAAAACCCCGAGAGGGAAACAGGGCCTTGGCGTATGCGCCGGGGCTCTGTTTTAGTACCGATCGCGTCCGACTGTGGTTTCGGTCCGATGCTCAGGCGTGAATTGGCTTAAAAAGTGCTTATATAAGCCAAAAAGGCTTGACAGCCAGTCATTTTTTTGCTAAGATAAGGCAATTTTTCGGGTTCCCAGTAGTCCCCAAAAAACGCAGCCGGAACAGCAACACAGAACAACGTGCTCGGACGATTTCCATTCAGATCGACGCTCATCCGCCTCGCGGCGGTCGCCACCCTGGCGCTGGTTCCCCTCGGGACCGCGTCACCGGCCGAGGCGGCGGACGGGTACCAGTTCCCCTGCAGCCCGTACAAGCTATCGGGGTACAACTTCGGACAGCACGTGTCCGGCTGGGGGTATCACGCCGGCCAGGACATCGCCTGTTCTTCGGGTACCCCCGTCTACGCGATCGCCGACGGGAAAGTAGTCTACTCCGCGCTGACCCCTGATTCCTGGCGCTGGGGCAACCTGATCATGATCGAGCACGCCAACCCGGACGGCTCCAAGGCCACCAGCATCTACGGGCACCTCAGCAATAACCGCCGGGTCGCGGCCGGCCAGCGCGTCAGTAAGGGCCAGCATATCGGCGCGATCGGGCCGGGCAATACCCGGGAAAACGGACGCTGGGGAGACCACCTCCACTTCGCCGTCCACCTCGGAGCCTACGGGGCCTCGACCGGTACGTACTGGTCGGCCATCCACGGATACGAGCCGGCCAGTAAGATCGGCCGGTACGCGCACCCCGGAAAGTACATCACCTCGCGGCAGAACTATTACAGTTATCAGTACGTCGGCCAGAGCGGCGGCGGCTCCAAGGCCAGGACGGAAGAACATTACGTCGAGTTCCGGCTCAAGAACACCGGACAGGCCACCTGGCGGTCCAGCGGCTCGAACGCGGTCCGACTCGGGACCGAGCGGCCGCGTGACCGCGGCAGCACGTTCTCCCGCGGAATGGGCGGGCACGGCTGGCATGCTCAGAACCGGATTTCCCTGCAGTCCGACACGCCCCCGGGGCAAGTCGGCATCTTCCGGGCCCGTTTCAACAACAGTAACGTCGCCCCCGGAAACTACCGTGAGTACTTCACTCCCGTCGTGGAGGGAATCAGCTGGATGCGGAACATCGGCATGTACACCGGCATCCGCGTGCAAGGGTACAACTACCGGGCCCAGTGGTACGGGCAGAGCGCCCACGAAGATCTGGCATGGAACTCCCGGACGACCACCGACCAGCACCGATACCTGTCCGGCGGCCGGAAAGTGAACCTTAAGGCCTACATCAGGAACACGGGCGACCATACTTGGCACGCCGGCGGCAAACATCCGGTCCGGCTCGGTACGAGCCGGCCGCTCGATCGGAAGAGCCGCTTCGCCACCGCTAAACGCGACGGTGTTCCCGATGGCGAGCAGTGGATCAGCGGCAGCCGGGCAACCGGCCTGAACGGCCGCCTGGACCCATCTACCAACAAGGTAATCGGGGACAGCGCCATCGAGCCCGGCGAAATCGCGGTCTTCTCCTTTACGGTCAAGGCACCGAGCACGCCGGGAACCTACCGGGAATACTTCCGGCCGGTCCTCGAGGGCAACCGCTGGCTGGACGACTTCGGTATGTACTTCGAGCTGCGGGTGCTGCCGCATGGATTCCACTACGAGTGGGTCAAGCAGGAGAACCCCGAGCCGGTTGCCTATGAGCATGGGGATGCCACCACGCGGGTGTATCTCCGGAACACCGGCCAGACGGCTTGGCCCGTCGGCGGTACCGTGCGATTGGGAACCGACCGGAGCCGGGACCGCAAGTCGGCCTTCAAGGGCGGCGATTGGCTGGCAGCCAACCGGGCCAGCACGATCGATGAGGTCGCCGATGCACCAGGTGAACGGGTCGTGGATCCGGGACAGGTCGCCCGCTTCGACTTCAAGGTAGAAAGCAAGGTCAAACCGGATGGCGGGTACAAGGAATACTTCCGTCCGGTCGCGGAAGGCAAGGCCTGGTTCCCCGAAGACTACGGGATGTACGTACCGGTGCGAGTCGAATCGCCGCCATACGGCTACTCCGTGCTTGACCAGCGGTTCTCCAAGGATCCGTCCGACGCCAAGTACGGCGAGGTCATCGAGGCGGTGCTACAGGTGAAGAACCTGGGCAGCAACCCCTGGCCGGCGGACGGCGCCAACGCCGTCCGGCTGGGAACGTTCCGCCCGCAGGACCGCCAGTCCGGCTTCGCCGCGGTCGGTGGAAACGCGGGTTGGGTCAACGCGAGCCGGGCCGCCCGGATCAGCGGCAAGGTCGGTGCGGACGGCACGGTGCAGTCGGCCGGCGAGATCAACCAGGGCGAAGTGGCCCAGTTCAAGGTGCCGCTCCGGATCGATTCCGCGCTCGATCCCGGCAGCTATAAGGAGTACTTCAACCTCGTCCACGAAGGCAAGGCCTGGATGCCGGACCTTGGCATCTACTTCCCGGTGACGATCACGTCCGCGAACTACGATTACGGGATACTGGACAAGCGGTATTCACGGGACCCCCGGCAATTGTCGGAGGGCGACGAAGTCGAGGTGCGGGTGGCCGTCCGGAACACCGGCCGCTACGCCTGGCCGGTCAGCGGCAGCAACGCGGTCCGGCTGGGAACCGAGCGACCGCGGGATCGCAGCTCCGCATTCCGGACGACCACCGGTAGCGACCCCTGGGCGACGGCCAACCGGGCCAGCGGTATCGACGGCAAGGTGACCGACCTGGCTACCCTGGCGACCGTACCCGCCACCGAGATCAAGCCCGGCGAGATCGCCCTGTTGAAGTTCACCCTGACCGCGAGCGAGCTGGGAAGCCACCAGGAGTACTTCTCGCTCGTCCAGGAGGGCGTGACCTGGTTCCCCGACCACGGGCTGATGATTCCCCTGAACATCACCGCACCGGCCGATATCAGCGACCCCGACGCGTCGCCTTCGCCGAGCCCGGCGCCGTAGACCAATACTCGCCTTTTTGCACCGGACGGGCCTATTTGGTACTAACAAGTAGGAGCAGTCATCCGAAACAAAATCATACAATGCGGAATCATCCTGGGAGCCGGCATCCTGCTCGGCTTGTTCGGGGGCGGCGGCGGCGAGGCGAAGGCGGCAGCGACCAGCTACCAGGTCCCCTGCTTTCCCTACAATAAGCCGAATTACGCCTTCAAGCAGTACGTTTCGGGATGGGGGTATCACGTGGCCGAGGATTCCTGCCACAAGGCGGGACTGGCCGTCTTCGCGGCGGGCAACGGCGTCGTGAAGTATTCCGCCCGCACGCCGGACTCCTACCGCTGGGGCAACCTGATCGTCATCGAGCACACGACGACGTCCGGCAACAAGATACTCAGCCTGTACGGCCATCTCGGGAACGATCGCAAGGTGAGGGCGGGACAAACCGTCTTCAAAGGCCAGCGGATCGGTACGGTGGGACCGAGCGGGAGCCAGAACGGCTACTGGAGCCCGCATATACACTTCGGCATCCGGATCGCCCGGTACGGCGCGGCGACCGGGTCGTATGACCACTCGATCCACGGCTATGAGTATCCCTGCTGCGCCGCCTGGACGGGCCCGTCGGCGTTCGTGAACGCCCGACGCGCTTCGTACGACTACGTACCGCACCGGATCGCCGGGACGCGGGAGATGTGGTTCAACAGCGACACCGAACTGACGTTCCAGGTATGGAATACCGGCGGCCAGACGTGGCGCACCGGCGGCGATACCCCGCTCCGACTCGGAACCGCCCGAACCCATGACCGGACCAGCGTCTTCGCCGACGGGGGCGCCGCCGACGGATGGGCCGGCGTGAACCGGATCGAACTGCTGAACGACACCGGACCCGACCAACTGGCGACGTTCCGCGCTACCTTCGAATCACCGGGAGCGTCCGGGCATTGGACCGAGTGCTTCGCCCCGCTCGTGGAAGGCGTGAAGTGGCTCAAGGACCGCGGGCTTTGTACCGGGGTCACCGTCCATCCGCCGACGTGGCGGGGTGAGTACGTCGGCCAACGCATCACGGCCTCTTCGGACCCGGCCGACATGACGGCGACTACCGCCGATCACCTGAAGCCGGGCGACACCCGGAGTCTCAAGCTGTTCATCAAGAACACCGGCGAGCTTGCCTGGGTCCAGGGCGGCAGCAACCCGACCCGCCTGGCCACCGCGAACCCGCGTGACCGAACCAGCGCGTTCCGGACATCCGGACTGACCGGCAGCGGCGCTTCCGAGAACTGGGTCAGCGGCAGCCGGGCCTCGGAGCTCGAGGGACGGTACGATCCGGACACCGATTCGATCGTCGCGGATACCGAGATCACCACCGGCGAGATCGGGGCGTTCTCGTTCACGGTGACGGCACCGGACCTGCCGGGTTCCCACAAGGAGTACTTCAATCCGGTCGTCGAAGGGAAGCGGCACATGCCGTACCTCGGGATCTGGTTCGGGTTGAACGTGCTCGACCGCGGATACCACTACGGGTACGAATCCCAGTCGCAGACGCCGACCACCGTCGGAAGCGGCGTGACCGAACAGGAAGCCGTGCTTCGGCTCAGGAACACGGGCCGTGAGTCCTGGCCGGTGGACGACAACCTCCGGATCGGTACCGCCCGACCGCGTGACCATCAGTCGACATTCCATTCATCCTCAGGCAGCGAACCCTGGATCGCCCGCTCCCGGCCCTCCACCCTGGACGCGAACGTGACGGATTCCGGCAAGACGGCGGTGGATCCCGGCGAGGTCGGTGAGTTCCGGTTCACGATCAACGTGCCTGAGAACCTTCCCGTCGGGACCTACAAGCTCTATGTCCGGCCGGTCCTGGACGGCGTGGCCTGGCTGCCGGAAGATTACGGGATTTACTTCCCGGTCAAAGTCACCGCGCCACCGATCAGCTATCGGTACGAGAAGCAGGACGTCTCCGGTGACGCCGGCGCCTTCGAGCGCGGCACCACGATGACGGCCCGGTTGGCCGTGACCAACACCGGGCGCCGGAGTTGGGACGTCGACGGTCAGAACGCGGTCCGGCTGGGAACCAGCCGTCCGCAGGACCGCGGTTCCGCATTCCGGACGACCACCGGCAGCGACCCCTGGATCGCCGCCAACCGCGCCAGCGCGATCGACGGCCGGGTCACCGACCTGGCCACCCTGACGACGACCCCGGATACCTCGATCGATCCGGGCGAGACGGCGCTCTTCTCCTTCCCACTCACCGCAAACCCGGCGCCGGGAAACTACAAGGAATACTTCAACCTGGTGATGGAACGCGTCACCTGGATGCGTGACATCGGCATCTACTACCCGTTGACCGTCGTCGCGCCGTAACGCAGCCGGCTAGCCTTTTACCCGCCCGGTGATCGGCCGGAGTGCCTGGCTGGACTTTGGCGTCACCCGGAAGTCGAGCGAGCGGCCGAAGATCAGCCGGGTCTGGCTCTCGATCGCCGGCAGGCTCGAGAAGAGGATCGTCGTCAGGGGCATCAGGACCCACTGCGCGATGTGCAGGAGCCGGTGGTGCTCCCGGTAACCCGACGGTTTCGGCGGCAGGAGCAGGATCGAGATGAAGATCGTCACGATGATACCGACCAGCGCCAGGGTGAGGATGGCACTGGCGGTCGGCGCCAGCGTCTGGCCGAACAACGTCTCCCGGAAACTCGGCGAGAGCAGGAGCGGCAGCCAGCCGACGAAGGTGATCAGGATCGGCGCCGTGGCCCAGGTCACATGTCCTTCGAGGAACCGTGTCAGGTGGAGCGCCTTTTCCCGCCAGGGAATCCGGCGGTCGCGGATGGCGCTGATCACGGCGTACGGGAAATCGGACGCGCCCCACGCCCACCGGCGGAGCTGCACGTACTGTCCCTTCAGCGTCGAGACGTAGGTATCGTCGAGCACCGCGTCCTGGTAGACCGGGACGTAGAGCGGCTGCACGAAGTGGTTCCCGTCATGCCGGAAGTAGGTTCGCCAGTACTGCTGGCCGTCCTCGACGATCGTGTCGACCGACCAGAAGTCGGTGTCGACCACCGTCTGCAGTCCCTGGGCGTGCGCCGCGAAGTTCCGGAGCCGGTAGGGACGGGTCGATTCGATCATGTGCCAGAACGAGGAACCGGTGGCGATCACGCGGTTGATCGCCGTCGTGTACCAGAGGTTGTTGTGGAAGAGCGGCGTCGGCTGGAACGTACGGTACCGCCGCTCGGGCGTCAGCAGGTACTGGTAGGTCAGGGCCGCGAAGTAACGCGGATGCGGGCGATGGTCCGCGTCGAGCGTCGTCACGATGACTTCCTCATGCGGGATCTTCAGCTTGTCGATCTCCCGTATCGCCTTGCGGCCGGCCCAGGCGATGTTCGAACCCTTGCCCTTCACCTCGCCGGTGATGTTGGAGGGATGTTCACTGATGATCAGGCGCTTGAAGCACCCCTTGAACTCGCGACGGATCGCCCGGGCGTTCGCCCGGGCCCGCGCCTTGTCGCGTTCCTCCGTCGCCAGTACGACGATCATCCGGTCCGGTTCGTATGACGCGTCGGCGATCGCCTGGAAGCTCGGACGGAGCGTGTCGAGGTCCTCGGTGTACGTCGCGACGATCACCAGGTGATGGATCCGCGATGCCCGCGGTATCGGCTCCGGCGAAGCGATCGCCGTCTCGACCTGGGCCAACTCCTCCCGGAGCTCCCGGTAATCCTGGGCCAACCGGCGGTTGGTCAGACCGAGCTGTCGCTGCCAGAGCCATCGGTCAAACCCTTCCCGTCCGCCGTCGATCCGACGGATCACCCGCCGGAGCGTGGCCGCGTAGGTATCGATGCTCCGCTCGAGCGCCCGGATCCGACTGTGCCAGTCCACGCGGGTATCGCGACGGAGCCGGCGGTATGCCCGGATCAGGTTGGTCGAGAGGATCACCGACCGCACCAGCCAGTAGACGTCGAAGAGCAGGATCGCGTACGCGACGACCGGCGGCGCCAGGAACGACAGGACCACCGCGCCGATGAAGATCGACCAGGTGACCAGGCCCGGCACCATCTCCAGCGTCCGCCAGACGTCGGGCGGTACGGTGCGGCGGGTCGCCGACGAAGATATCCGCGTATCGGTGAACGCGGGCTGGTCGACATACCGGGCGATCTGGCGCTGGGTCAGCACGCCCATCAGTATACCGCGTCGGCGGACCGGAAGCGCGGTACCGGGTTCCGGTCAACGGTGGCCGCTGTAGTTGGGCGATTCCTTGGTAATGGCCACGTTGTGCGGATGTGATTCCGCCTGACCGGACGAGGTGATCCGGACGAACTGTCCCTTTTTCCGGAGCTCGGGAATCGTACCGGCACCGACGTAGGCCATCGAGGCCCTGAGCCCGCCGATCATCTGATGGACCGCCTCGCTGAGCCGTCCCTTGTACGGCACCCTTCCTTCGATGCCTTCGGGAATCAGTTTCTTGAGGTCTTCCTCGACATCCTGGTAGTAGCGATCGGCCGATCCCTTCTCCATCGCGCCGAGCGAGCCCATGCCGCGGTACTGCTTGTACTTGCGGCCTTCGTAGATGACCGTCTCGCCCGGGCTTTCCTCCACCCCGGCGAAGAGGCCGCCCATCATGACCGTCTCCGCGCCGGCTACCAGGGCCTTGCCGATGTCGCCGGTATGCTTGATCCCGCCGTCGGCGATCACCGGCACGTCGTGGCGCTGGGCCGCGGTAGCGCATTCCATCACGGCCGAGAGCTGCGGCGAGCCGACGCCCGCGACGATCCGGGTCGTACAGATCGAACCCGGCCCCACGCCGACCTTCACCGCGTCGGCACCGGCGGCGATCAGGTCCTTGGTCGCGGCGGCGGTGACCACGTTCCCGACCACGACGTCGAGGCCGGAGTGCTTCGACTTGAGCTTCTCGGTGAGCTTGAGCACGGCGTCGGTATGGCCATGCGCGGTATCAAGGGAGATGAAGTCGGCCTCCGCGGCGGCCAGGGCGGCGGCGCGCTCCTCGGCATCGGCGGAAAGGCCGACGGCCGCGCCGACCATCAGCCGACCCTGCAGGTCCTTGGCGGCGGTCGGGTGGTGCTTCTTCTGCTCAAGGTCTTTGAACGTGATCAGGCCCGTCAGCTTGCGGCTCGCATCCACGACGGGGAGCTTCTCGATCTTATGCTTCTGGAGCAACGCCTCGGCTTCCTGGAGCGTCGTCCCCTCGGGCACGGTAACGAGCTTGGTGGTCATGATGCGCTCCAGCGTGCAGTGGCCCTCCAGCTCGAACCGGAGGTCGCGGTCGGTCACGATGCCGGCCAAGGCGCCTTTGGCGTCCACGATCGGGATGCCGCCGATCCCATGCCGTGCCATCGTGGCGCGCGCCTGGTCCACCGTTGCGTCGGGCGTCAGCGTGACCGGCTCACGGATCAGGCCGGACTCGGCACGCTTGACCTTGCGGACCTCGTCCGCCTGCTGCTCGATGGTGAGGTTCTTATGCAGCACGCCGACGCCGCCTTCGCGGGCGAGCGCGATGGCCAGGTCGGATTCGGTGACGGTATCCATCGCCGCCGATACCAGCGGGATGGCCAGACGGATGTTCCGGGTAAGGCGGGTTTCCGTGGATACCGCTCGCGGACGGACTTTCGAAAGCCCGGGGAGCAGCAAGACATCGTCGTAGGTCAGTCCCTCCCCGACGATCTTTTCACGTGCCTCCATGTACTTACGCTACCGAGCGGACGGCGTTTCGGCAACCTGGTCAGCCGGAGAACGCGGCGATCGTCTTGGCGACTTCGTCGTGGATGCCGTCGATGCAGTCGTACTCCTTGACCTCGCCCTCGTTCACCCAGGCGAAGTCCGTGAACGCCCCTACTTCCGGCGTCACTTCGCCACCGGCGTAGTCCGCGCCGAACTGGAGCAGGACCACCGGGATGCCGTCCGGCCGTGCGAAGACCACGTCGCCAAGCAGCTTGAAGTCGCTGCCGAGTGCAATCCCGGCTTCCTCCTTTGACTCGCGACGGAGGAGGTCCGCCACCATCCCCGGAAAGTCCGCGACGTCGCCGTTCATCCGCGGCGGATTGGCGAGGTCGAGGTCATCGTGCTCGAGCTTGCCGCCCGGCACGGCCCATTTGCCCGGGTGCACCTTCTCGCGCTCGTCGCGCTTCAGGATCAGGCAACGGCCGTCGCTGGCACGGTACGGGATGACCGTGGCGACGAAGTAGAAGAGCTTGTCGGGCTTGGCGGCGTCGATGGAAACTTTCGGGGCAGGCATGCATTGAGCATAACAAAAAGGGCATTATGCAAAAGGTTATAGATTACATAATGCCCGATTCCTGACTCCACCCGTAACGCTTTCGCGCGCCGCTCTGTGCGAGCATGGAGTTCGGGCTTGCTGACATGGAAATCTACCTTCTATTTCCAATCAACTGATCGCCAAGCCATACACCATCATTCCGACGCCGACCACGATGCACGTGATGCAGGCGATGCCATCCATGCGCGTATCGGCGTTGGGCGCCATCCAGGCCCCGATGATGATGATTGCAAACCCTATTCCGAAGCCTGCCAATGGAACCTCCCTTTTGAGACGCTGGGTGCTAAAGAGCTACTAACTACTCTAGCTGGGGGTCATTCCGAAGTACACGTACACGGTCAATCCGCCGACTTCGCCTCGTGGATCGCTTCGGAGAGCAGGCGCCGGAGTTCCGGGTCGCCGTCCGCGTGGATCGACTTCGAGAGGTAATCCAGGCAGTCCAGGGCCGATGAGCTCACCATGGGGTCCGAATCCTCACCGGCAAGCAGCGCCAAGGCCTCGATCGCATCCTCGCGGCCTTGCGGATCTTCCCACACCAGGTCGCGCAGACGATATACCGCGTCGACCTGCTGGCCGGGCAACGATCCTTCCGCCGACGCGATGTCCAACAAGGCACCTGCCGGATCTTCGGAGAAGCGTTGCGTATCGGCGAAAGGGTTCGGCAATTCCGGATTCATAGTTACACAATAATAGCTTAACTAAGCATCTAATTCAATACCTAGCACCCTTGGCTCAGGCGGGGATTCAGTGGGTGTTCCGCGGAGCGGGTAAGGAGAATCGAACTCCTCTTTCGTGCTTGGGAAGCACGCGTAATGCCACTATACGATACCCGCGTGGCTCGACCGGCTCACCGGCCGCCGCCCTATTGTATGACAACCAGCCGCTTCGGTGTGCGGGTCAGGTTCCCTGAGCCGATGGGCGGATTCGAACCGCCGACCTTTCCCTTACGAAGGGACTGCTCTGGCCAGCTGAGCTACATCGGCCTCGTATCGATTATAGCGTGACAAGTCCATGCGTCAGGATGCTGCAGCGAGATACCTCCGGAGACGTTATGATAATTGCATGCCGCAAGTGAACGTAACCGAACGTAAGGTTTCGCCCAAGCTTGACCAGGGATTGATCACCGGCCTCTACGCCGGTGTGGTCGCCTGGGTCTGGATGCTCCTGATCGGCGCGCTCGGCGCCGGCTCCGCCGCCGATTTCGGCGTGTACCTCTCCGCGACGGTCCTCGGTCCGGACGCCGTGCAGAGTCCCGGCTTCGGCGGGGACTGGCTGATCGGCTCGGTGATCCACTTCGTCTACTGGGCAATCCTCGGCGTGGTCTGGGCACTGCTTTGGCCGACCATCCGTCGGTACGGCACGCTTACCCCCGCGCTCCTCTTCTCGATCGCTGCGTACGTGGTCGTGGTGCAAGTCATCCTCCGTCTGATCGAGCCGGCGGCCGTCGATTCGCTCGGGGTGTCGGGCCACCTGATCGCCTTCATCCTCGGCGGGTTCACCTTCGCCTGGCGCTACCGGCAGGCTTGATCACATCGAATTTCGCCGCTTCCTGAAGCAGCTTCCGCTCGGCAGCAGTCAGTGCCCTGTACTGGCTCTGCTTGAGCCGCCCGAGCGACAGCGGCCCGAACTTCACGCGCATCAGTTTGGTGACCGGATGGCCGACGGCTTCGCACATCCGCCGGACCTGGCGGTTCCGGCCCTCCTTGATGACGATCTCCAAGCGCGTCCCGCCGGGCACCTTGCCGAGCCGCCTGACCGCTGCCGGCTGCGTACGGCCGTCCCGGAGCCGAACGCCGCCACGCAGTTTCTCGAGCGCCCGGTCGGAAACCGCCCCTTCCACCACGACCCGGTACGTCTTCGGGACGCCATGCCGCGGATGCATCAGCCGATTGGCGAGATTGCCGTCATTCGTGAGCAGCATTAGTCCGGACGAATCGGCATCCAGCCGTCCGACCGGATACACCCGCGCTTCCTGCGGCACCAGGTCGGTGACGATCCGCCGGCCGTGGGTATCCGCGGCGGTAGAGATGACGCCGAGCGGCTTATGGAGCAAATAGTAACGGTGCGGCTGCCGTCGCACGGACTTGCCGTCCACGGTGATCCGCGACTCCGGGAGAACCTCACGCGCCGGATCGGTCACGACCCGGCCGTCCACGCGGACCTTTCCCTCCTTCACCAACTCCGCAGCCCGGCGCCGCGACGCGGCACCCGCCGTCGCGATGAACTTGCCGAGCCGCATCGGGCTGCCAGCACCGCCACTGCGGGAACCGGCATCCTTCATTCCAGCACGAGCGCCAATAGCGCCATCCGTACGTACATACCGTTCCGGACCTCGCGGAAGTATGCCGCCCGCGGGTCCGTGTCCATCCGCGCGTCGATCTCATCCACCCGCGGCAGCGGGTGCATCACCGCCACGTCGCCCTTCGCCTTGGCGAGCGATTCGGGGCTCACCACATAGCTGCCTTTCACGAGGTCGTAATCCGCCTGCTTCGCGAACCGCTCCCGCTGGACCCGGGTCACGTACAGCACGTCGGTGTCCGGCAGCACCGCCGTGAGCGATTCGTGCATGGTTACCGGCACGGAAAGGTCGTCCCTCACGGACTTCGGCAGCTCGAGCGACTTCGGCGAGACAAGGTTCAACCGGATGTCATACTGCGAAAGCAGCCGGACCAGCGAGTGGACGGTACGACCATATTTGAGATCGCCGAGGAGCGTCACGGTGAGGCCGTCCGGACCGCCCTTCTCCTCGATGATCGTGAAGAGGTCGAGCAGCGCCTGGGTCGGATGTTCGCCGGTACCGTCACCGGCATTGATGATCGGCACGTCCGCGATGTCGGCCGCTCGTTGCGCGGAGCCGCCCTCGGGATGCCGCAGGACGATCACGTCAGCGTACTGCTCGAGCGTCTTCACGGTATCCTCCAACGTCTCGCCCTTGGTTACCGAGGACGACTTGATCTCGTTGATCGGGAATACCTTCCCGCCGAGCCGGAGCATCGCCGCCGCGAACGACGCCGAGGTCCGGGTGGACGGTTCGTAGAACAGGTTCATCAGGACCTTCGAGCTCAGACGGTCGAGCGAGCCGTGTTCCTCCACGGCCTCACGCATCCGACGGGCCTCCTCGAACAGGTGTGCGCAGAGTTCGGGGGTGAACTGCGAGGCGGTCAGGACGTCGGTACCGGAAAGCGGGTTCTTCGCGGGACTCATCGCCCGTACCTCACGAGACCGGCCGTCCGTCCTCGACGACCGTGTTACCGTGAAGCACGACCTTCTGCGGCTTCCCGTACGCCGTCCAGCCGGCGAACGGCGACCACTTCGCCTTGGACTGGAACGTAGCCGGATCGATCTCATACGGTTCGTCCGGATCCAGTTCCACGTACGTGTCGGGCTGCTCGGGAATCGCGAAGATCTCGCGGGCGGCGTCATGAAGCAGCCGCGGGACGGCATCGGCCGTAAGCATGCCGTCGCGGACCGCCTTCCAAAGAAGCGGTACGGCCGTCTCGAGTCCCGGCACGCCGAACGGCGGCGGGTCGCCCCGCTTCTCTTCCAGCGTATGCGGCGCATGGTCGGTCTCCACCAGGTCGATGGTCCGGTCCGCCAAGCCCTCCCAAAGCGCATCCTGGTCCGTCTGCTCGGCCAGCGGCGGCTTCATGATCGCGTGCGGTCCGTGGGTCTCCCGCGCCTCACCCGTCAGGAACAGGTGGTGCGGGCAGACGCCCGCGGTGACCGCCTGGCCTTTCCGTTTGGCTGCCCGGACCAGCTCGACCTCGACGGCCTGGCTGATGTGGCAGACGTGCAGGCGCTTGTCGTAGTAGTGCGCCAGCGAGAGCGCCGCCGCCAGCTGGACTCCCTCGGCATGCACGAGCACCGGCTTCGCCGCCGGCCATGCCTCGAATATCCGCCGGAGTACCGCGACGTCCTCGATCAGCATCTCGCCAGTAGTGTGGTTGAGGTAAATCTTCAGCCCGAACACGTGCGGATCCTTGGCAGCGGCGGCGAAGCTCTCGAGGTTCGCATCCGAGCCGTCCGTGCCGTAGTGGAAGCCGAGCCCGCAGACCGCCTTCTCCTCCGCCAGTCGCTTCTTTTCCTGCAGCCGTTCGAGCGAGACGGTCGGGGTCGGATTGTTCGGCATGTCGCAGACGAACGTGAAACCCCCGGCCAAGGCCGCCCGGGTGCCGGTCGCGAAGTCCTCTTTCTGGGTCGCACCCGGATCGCGCAGATGCACGTGCGGGTCGATGAAGCCGGGGAAGCGCTTGGTCGCCATTCTGGGTCAGTATACCGCGGGGCCTTGTGCAAAACACCAGTGACCGGTCGCCTGATTACGGTATGGTGGAATCGTGCAGAAGTTCACCGGTGCCATTCCTATCCTCCTGATCGCCGCCGTCATCGCGATAGGCGCGGTGATACTGACGCGTGATTCCGGTGATCCCGCCGCCACGGCTACCGCGAGCCCGACGGCCTCGGCCACCGAGGTCGTCGCCGAAAGTTTGGAAGTACCGTGGGACATCGCGTTCCTTTCGGATTCGCGGGCATTGATCACCGAGCGACCCGGCCGCGTGCGGCTGCTTGAGGATAGCGAGCTGCAGGAAGAACCCGTGCTGACCGTCGAAACCGCCCAGCAAGGCGAAGGCGGTCTCCAGGGCATGACGCTGGATCCGGGCTTCGAGGAAAACCGGTTCGTGTACCTCTACGTGAGCGAAGGTTCGGGTGACGACCTGACCAACCGGGTCGTCCGGTACCGGCTGACGGACGATGACCGGCTCGCCGACCCACGGGTACTCCTCGACGACATCCCCGGCAACAACAACCACAATGGTGGCCGGATCCGCTTCGGGCCGGACGATAAGCTCTACGTGACGACCGGCGACGCGCAGGACCCCGACCTGGCGCAAAGCCAGGGCTCGCTCGCCGGTAAGATCCTTCGGATGAACCCGGACGGCTCCGCGCCGGCGGATAATCCGTTCGGCAACCTGGTCTGGTCGTACGGCCACCGCAATTCCCAGGGCCTGGCCTGGAGCGAAGACGGCCGGCTGTTCTCCACGGAACACGGTCCGAGCGGCGAGTTCGGCCTTTGCTGCCGTGACGAGCTCAACCGAATCGAGCGCGGCGGCAACTACGGCTGGCCGCTGATCACCGGCAACCAGACCCGCTTCGGGCTCGGTACGCCGATTCTCACCAGCGGCAACAACGATACTTGGGCACCCGCTTCGCTCACGTTCTGGAACGGCAAGCTCTACTTCGGCGCGCTACGCGGCGAACACGTCCACGAAGTAACGCTTGAGAACGGCGGGGTGGCCGCTGACCGGGAGCTCTTCGCAGATGAGTTCGGCCGGATCCGGACGGCCGCGGTCGGACCCGACGGTGCGCTCTACCTGTTCACCTCGAACCGTGACGGCCGCGGCGAGGTGCAGTCCGGAGACGACAAGCTGATCCGCGTGAACCGGCTGCCGTAAGCGGGCACTCAGAACAGCTGGTTGTCACCGGCGAAGATCTCGGAGACCGACCCGTCGGTGCAGATCGAGCGGATCGAGTTGGTCAGGATGTCCGAGACCGTCAGACGGTGGATGAAGTCGGGTGTGTTCAGGCGGGCGGGAATCGTATCGGTCACGATCACCTGGGAGAGCGGCGACTTGCGGAGGTTCTCGTAGGCGTTGCCGGAGAAGACGCCGTGGGTCGCCAATGCGAACACCTCGACTGCCCCCTCGTCGATCGCCATCTGCGCCCCGGCCGCCAGCGTGCCGCCGGTATCGATCATGTCGTCGACGATCACCACGGACTTGCCGCGGACGTCACCGATCACGTGACCCATCTTCACCTTCTGCTGCTCCGGCCGGTTCTTCTCGAGCAACGCGTACGACACGCCGAGCTTCTGGGCGTACCGCCGGGCGAGCTTGGCCCGGCCGGCATCGGGCGCCATGATCGCGATCTCCGCCTTCGGCTTGAACTGGTCGGAGAGGTACTGCGCCAGCGCCGGCATCGCCGTCATGTGGTCCACCGGCTTCGTGAAGAAGCCCTGCACCTGGCCGGAATGCAGGTCCATCGTGACCACGCGGTCCACTCCGGCGGTCTCGAGCATCCGCGCGACGAGCCGCGCGGTGATCGGTTCACGCGGCGCGGACTTCTTGTCCTGGCGGGCATAGCCGTACCAGGGCGTGACGGCGATCACCCGTCGCGCCGAGGCACCCTTGGCCGCTTCCACCATGACCATCAGCTCCATCAGGGCGTCGTTGACCGTCAGCTTCTCTTCCTCGTTGTCGCAGATGGACTGCACGATGAAGAGGTCCGCCCCGCGGATCGACGTGGTGTACCGGCAGTAGACCTCGCCGTCGGAGAAGGTCTTGAGTCCCGGATCGATCAGGGTCACCCCGAGCTTGTCCGCGATCGTCACGCCGAGGTCACGGCTCGCACGGCCGGCCGTCACCATCAGCTGCTTCGATCCGTCGTCGATGGTGAGCGCTGCCGGCAGGGTCTGCGTGGCGGGAGCGGTACGTGCGGTAGCCATTCGCGCTCATCATAGCAGAGCAAGGCGGCCGGGTGAGCCGATCAATCGTTCGACCGCTCCGTTATGAAATTTTCCAGTCGTCAGGCGAGCGACCGTACATTTTTGGAACATACGACGGTGATTATCCGTGGCAATCCGGCAGACTGGTAACACCAAGCAATCAAACCATGGTAATCCTGATCCTACTTTCGATCTTCCTGCTGATCGTGGCCGCCCAAGCGGCCCTGACCGTGGTGATGATCAAGCACTGGCAGGAGTATCGGAGCGGCATGCGACACCCGCGACGCTCCCTGGGCATCTTCCTCATCAGCACCATCGGCATCGGCGTCGTTTCACTCCTGCTGATCCTCACGACCGATCCGGACCCCGAAACGGTACTTTCCCTGCTGCCATGAATCTCCGCGAATACATTCCCGGCATGGATAAGGATGAGAAGATCCTGCTTTACTTCCGTCCGTCACGAGTGTTCTTCTACAACTTCTATCTGCTCAGCGCGGCACTCCTGGTCGGGCCGCTTTTGTTCCTGATCGGCCTGGCGGCGCTGGGGCTCGATCCGCTCGCGGCGCCGGGCCGGTACGTCACCGTCATCCTGCTGCCGCTTTACTACTTCGTCGTACTCGACTTCATGTTCGTGCGCTGGATGGACCTGTACCTCGACGTGACGGTCTTCACGGACAAGCGGATCGTGCACATCGAGCATCACGGACTGCTCCAGCGGAACGTGCTCGACCAACCGCTCGACAGGGTGACCGACGCGAGCGCCGATCGCAGGGGGTTCCTGCACATGGTCGGCGGTTACGGCGACGTCATCATCCAGGCGTTCAACCAGGAAATCACCATGCGGAACATCCCGAAGCCGGAGCAGGCGGCGCAAGAGATCATCGACATCACCCGGGAGACGGGAAAGGACGAGGAGCCGTCGCTGGCCAAGAGCGAAAAAGGGGTCGAAGCGGAACCGCGGTCCGACACGCCCGGCAAATTGCCGGACGAACGGAAAGCGGAACGCGAATCCCGGCCCTGATCACTTCGGGATGATCGAGATGGTGCCGTTCCGCTCAAGCACCGCGTACTTGATCTGGTCGAACCGTCCGATCCCCTGCGTCTGACGTGCCTGCTCCAGGATGTCGTCATGATTGACCCGCGATTTCTTAAGTCGGTCATGGAGGATCCTCCCGTTCTCGATCAATACCAGGGGCGTACCGTCGAATACCCGCGAGGCGGTCTTTGACCGGAACCCCAGCACCGAAAGCAACAACTCCAGGCCGATCAGGGTACCGATGACGATGAATGCATTAGTGATCGAGAAGTCGTTACCGAGCAATCCCTGCTGGGTCGCCTCCGCGATGATCAGGAGCAACAGGAGATCGAACGTGGTGATCTGGGCCAACGACCGCTTGCCGGAAATCCTGAACAGGAGAATCAGGAAGAAGTAGATGACCAGGGCGCGGAGTACGGCGTCCATCGGATCCTAGGGCAACGTGAACGGGTTAATGGTGACCGATCCGGTTCCCGTGGCTAGCTGCAGTCGGTTCTTGCCGAGCTTGTCCGGCTGGAGGTTGAACGTGATACGCGATGACTCGTCGGGCAAGGCACTGAACGTATATACGTAGGCACCGTTCGTAACGCGGACACTGTCCGGCTGCGGATGAACTTGCTGGACGGTATAGGTCTCGGTCAGCCGCCGGTCCACGCGGAGGCGCAGCCGGTCATCCCCGGTCGGCCCGACGGTCACCTGCATCTCGACCGGGGCTCCGAAACGTTCGAAGCGGGAATACTCCACGGCCAGCGTGCCCGAACTCGTCCGGGCGTTCGCCAGCGGCCCCAAGCCTCCCAGGAGTCCCAGTACCGCCGCGGCCAGGAAGAGGAACAGTGCCAACCAACCGATCCGCTGGAATATCCACTCGCGCTTCTGGGACGCGACGCTCTGGTCGATGTCGAGACCAGCCTTCTGGTTGCCTGGAGACATACGGTCAACCTATCGTAGCGGGCGAAGCAGATAAGCGGTGGATTGAACAAAAAAGACACGCCTGCCTGCCATGGCGTTGTGAGGACTCATAACCGACCGACTGCCGGATAAGAAGAAACCCTCTGAATCTGGAATGATCCAAAGGGTGCCTTCCGGCTTCAGCGGGTGGTCGACCAACCGAAGCGGTCACGGGTATGGCGATAGATGCGCGGCGCCGGGCCGGTTCCCGTCTGCAGCCACGCGACGGCCTTCCAGGCCAGGGACGGATAGGCATGGAAGAGACGACCCAGCACTACTGCCAGCACGATGGCGATAGCCACGTTCCGTACTCCGAGCACATCGAGGAACGGTGCCATGGCGGCTCCGTAAGCAGCGTACGAGGCGGTACCGCCGATCGTCGTCAGGATGACCTGGGTGACGGCCCGGAACTGCCAGATCGCCATCATGGCGAGCATCAGCAGGGGTCCGGCCGGGAGCAGGCAGAGCGGGATGACTACGACGATCCGCCAACGCGGCCCCACGGCATGCGTCACCCAACGTCCCCAGCGGGACTGCTGGAGTCTCCGGAGCTTTTCGGCAAGCCAGGGTATATGGCTCAGACCGATCAACGCGCATGCGAGCGCGAAGAAGAACGCCGCGGAAAGTGCGAGGGTGTGCCAGTATGGCATCCCGGTCGCCTCCGCTACGACGACTGCGTGCTGCCGCCCGAAAAGCAAGGCAACGAGGAACGGCACGACCGAATCCATCCGGCCACCCCCTTTCTGGTTGTTTGAGGTGCGTTTGTCCTACGTCGCTCTCATTCTGCCACAGGTAACTGTGGATATATGAAAAGCCCTCACAATCTTGTCGGCATAATGCCGGATCGTGAGGACTTAAAGGTGACATGTGGTCTGCAAGGATGTGTCACCGGGGATGTGCCTTGCCACAGGAGTGTCTCGGGAAATCAGCCGATCCACCATCGGAATTGCTCCCGCCAGTCACGCCGTCCACGCCGGGTGGTAAACCTCGGCTGACCGAGGACGTTCGTCACGGTGCGGTGCAGACGGTCGTCCCGACGGGTGATGATGATGTCGGTGGACTCTCCCGGCCCCAGCAGTACTCCCTCACGGCGTTGCTGCGGGGTAAGCATCTTCCGGGGACCGATGATGTCATAGAAGTACACCCGACGGTCGAACAGTTGATGGACCACGAAGTGCTCGTCCGGCACCCGGGCTTGGTCTGGCGTCGCCACCTCAATGTCTCCGGGCCCGCGGGCGCGGACGAGCCACGAGCAAAAAGATCGCTACGCACACCGCGCCGACCATCAGTGCCAGGCTGATCGGAGCCTGCCAGAGATCGGCGAGTCCGATCAGTGCCATCAGGCCGATTCCCGCCGGGAACAACCAGAAGACCTGGCGCACGATGATGCCAAGGAGCAATCCCAAGGCAGCCATCACGACACCCAGCTGGAATCCGGCGGTCGCTACATCGGGCGAGAACGCGGCGAGAATGAACATCGTTACCACGGCAAAACCGAGCCAGCGTCGCATGGCTCTCCTTTCTATCGAAGTGAAATGAGCCGATCCTACAGCAGACGACCCACGTCTGCGGTATCCATGAATACTCTTCCGGATTGTTAAGGATGTAGCATCATAGCATACAAAAAGTGCCTTCGTGAGCCACTTTTTTGGCGGGGACGAGCAGACGTTGTCCGAACCAGCCCGGGTCGAATCATCCTTGTTTAAATAGGCCCTTCAAGAAGAGGCCGAGGGTCATTGTTCCTATAACCGGAATTAGTAGCCATATCCATCCCGCATTCGTAGGAATGAAAAGATAAAAAGCGCGACGTGATTGGCTTTTCGCTGGAGATTCTTGCGTAAGCAGGCAAACTTAGTTAGTCACTTTCGAGGTCTGAAGAGTAACCCCGCGATACCTCCTGAGACCGCCCCAGCCAGGAACGTCGATGGCAGCCAGGGCAGTAGGTTCGCGGGTGTATCCAGCAGGATGAGGCCCAGCAAGATTGCCGAAAACACCGCCGCCCCGATCCAGGCCGCCAGTATCGGTATGACCTTTGAATCGACCGGCCGCCCGTTCGCCAGGTAGAAGCGCGTGAAGAAGGACAGGGCGACCGGCGGCATTCCGTAAAACAGCAAGCCCGACAACAGGTTTTCGACGTACCCGTCCAGACGAAGTCCGGGCGGCGGTGCCATCACCATATCAATCGAGTCGACGAGTATGACCGTCGCCACGACCGCGAACGGATTCCGGAGAAAGGCGATGAACCAGACTGTAATGCTCATATGTTAGGTTGCTATGCGGGACGGTCGGTGTTAAGACGATAGCAGAAATAAACCGTACCGTTCTTGAACCGACGTTCGTCCACTAATTCGAGATCCAAGCGGACACCGCCAGGTGGCGACCGCTTGCCCCGCCGACCGCTACGGGAGTGATGAACAGGCGGTATTCGTCAATCAGACTGGCTTTAAGTCAAAGCTATTTCCGTGGCGGGGACGACCGGACTCGAACCGGCGACCTCCTGCGTGACAGGCAGGCGCTCTAACCAGACTGAGCTACGCCCCCGAGAGACACTGGAGTGGCAAAGGTGCTCCGGCACACATACGTCCTGGTTACGGACGTACCGTACCAGTATATCGGGATTTCCACCCGCAAGGCGAGATGCTCAGGACGCAGGAGTGGCCTGCGGAGCGGGTGACGCTCCCGGCACGCCCGTCTGGGCCGCGCCCGGCTGCTCGGGCTGCTCCTTGGGCTGGACCGTAAAGAGCGAGTCGTCCCACATGAGACCCGGCGCCAGCACCCACACGAGGGTGTCAGGCAGGATTTCCTGGAAATGCGTGGCGACGGACTTGCCGAGCACGGTGATCTGCTGGAGCTCGACCGAATCCTCATCGCGGTCCTGGACCCTGATGATCACGAATCCCTGGTCGGTCTTGATCACGTCACTTACCGCGCCGACCTCGATGTCGAACGCTACTTCCTCGATCGCAGGATCCATCTCGCCGCGCCTGATGTCACCGATAGAACCGCCTTCCGACGCGGCCGGGTCCTCGGACACGTCCTCGGCGACCGCCGCGAAGCTCTCATCTTCGCCCAGCCGTTCGCGTGCCGCGTCGGCCTTCTCCCGCGCCTCGCGGTTCAGGTCCTCGTCTTCCGAGATCCGCTCGTTAAGCGCTTCCTGGATCAGTACGTTTTCTCGCAGTTCGGTCTTGTATTCCCGTACCGACCAGCCCAGCCGTTCGCGAAGCAGCCGCTTGAGCTGGTCTTCGCCCTGTACCTTATCGGCCTGCTCCCGGTACGCTTCTTCGACCCGGCTGGCCTTCACGCGCACGCCGAGCTTGGTCGCCTCCTGCTGAGTGATCACGGATGCGATCTGCTGCTGAAGTGCCTGTGCCTTGATCGTCTCTTCCGGCACGGCAGGCAGGCCCTGCGCCTGTTCCTGACCGCTCTGAATCCGTTCAAGCGTCTTGACCCGTTCCAGGAACGAGCCGTAGCCCACGGCGACTTCGGTCACCGGCGGCAGCCAGAGCTGCGAGACGGCCGCGAGCACCGCGATCACACCGAGGACGCCAGCTTTCCGGAGACTCATGACCCTGCCGGAGAAGCCGTACCAAACGAACTTCGCGAAGACGCCGACGAAGGCGATCGTCGCGAGCAGCCCGCCGAGCATCCACCAGAGATAGTCGGGGGTGAACACCTTGGCGGCCGGGTAGTACGCGAAGTTCGAGACGAACCGCGTCAGGCCGTCGTTTCCGCCCGTGGTATAGAGGATGACCGCGTAAACCAGGTACAGCAGGACCAGCGCCAGCACGACGCCCGCGACGATCTTGCCGGAGCGTGATTCGGGAACACGAGGGCGCGAGACCCGGAACTTCCGGATCCCCGGAACCCGCGGAGTCCGCCTGGTCCGTGCACTGCTGCTTTTTGCTTTTCGAGGAGTCATGCTTACTCGACTTGAGTATACGGCTGGCCGTAGTAAGACTGCAACTAGCGGTGCGACCGCCGTGTGGCGTGTCGCTTGATCTGTTCGGAAAAGACGGCGGCGGTACGCTCGGCGGCGGTTTCCCACGTGTAGTGTTTCGCCCAGTCATGGCCTTTCTCGACCTTCCGCTCGTCCGGCTCGAGCACGGCCTTCCGGAGTGCGGTCGCCAGTTCCTCGATGTGGTCGGGACGGAACGGTTCGTACGCGCCGGCGAAGAGTTCATGGATAGGCTCGATGTCGGATGCCGCGACCGGCGTGCCGGTGGCCAGCGCCTCCAGCACCGGAAGCCCGAACCCTTCCGCGAGGGAGGGATAGCAGAATGCGTCCGCGCCGCTCAGGAGCGCCTGCTTCTCCGACTCGGACACGAACCCGATGGTGCGGACCTGGCCGTTCACCTTCGACTGGGCGATCAGGTGCGGCAAACGATGGAAGTCCTCGTACAGCGCGGAAGACGGCGCGGTGAGCGCTCCGGCCAGGACCAGGTCGTGGCCGGCCGGCAGCCCGGACTCCGCGAAGCCCCGGATCAGCCCGCGGATGTTCTTGCGGTAGTCATACCCTCCGACGTAGAAGACGTACGGACGGACCAACCCGTACCGCTTGCGGACCGCGGTCACCGTGCGAGAGGACGGGACCGTGCGGTATTCCGGCTCCAGCCCTTCATACGTAACGGCGATCTGTTGCCGCGGCACGTCGACCGCCCAGCTGATCGCCTTCGCCGAAGCACTGCTCACGGTAAGCAGATGGTCCGCGGCGCGGATACCGCGCTTGATCCCGCGGAACTTCACCCGCGAGCGGATTGCCCGGCGATACCGCGGAAGCTGCCAGGGAATCGCGTCATGGACCGTCATCACCACCGGGACGTCGAACGGGTTGCGGGTCGGCGGCGCGGGATACGGCTGGAAGATCAGGTGGGCTTTGCATTGGCCGGCTGCCACCCCGAGGCGGCTCCGCTCCCAGTCGTCGAGCGCCTTGCCCCGTCCGAGGAGCGAGCGCTTCGGCGGCACCACGACGGTGCGGACCGCGCGCGGAAGGTCCGGCGCCACCTTCTCCGGCACGAAGGCCACGAACTCCGCGCCTCGCATGGCGTCCGGGAGGGACCGCAGGAGCCCCAGCGTGTAACGGCCCATGCCGGTGTGCGGCCGGGTCAGGAACAGTCCGTTGACGGCAATCCGTGCGTTCATCACTT
>CAYZCS010000006.1:0-26768 GCA_964476895.1 uncultured Candidatus Saccharibacteria bacterium
CGCTGGCGTTCAACATGGATCTCGGCGAGACCTTGCTACCGCTTTTCACGATGTTCGCGGTCGGGGCGATCGGTGCGGTCGATGATTACCTGAATATTAAGGGAATCGGCTCGGCCGGCGGTGGCATCCGCGTGCGCCACAAGCTCGTGGCGCAACTGGTGATCGGCACGGTCGGTGCCTGGTGGTTCTTCTCGAAGCTCGGGTACACGTTCCTGCACGTACCGGGGGTAGGGGACTTCGATATCGGCCTGTTCTACGTCCCGCTCTTCATCCTGGCGATGGTGGCGACGACAAACGCCGTGAACATCACGGACGGCTTGGACGGCCTGGCCGGCGGCCTGCTGATCATCGCGTTCGTGGCCTTCGGGGCGCTCTCGTACGTGAACGGCCTGTTCGCGCTCGCGGCCTTCTGCGGCACGATCGCAGGGGCGCTGCTCGCGTTCCTCTGGTTCAACATCCATCCCGCCCGTTTCTTCATGGGGGATACCGGTTCGATGGCGCTCGGCGCCACGCTGGCCGTGGTGGCGGCGCTTAACGACGCCCTCCTGATCCTGCCGATCATCGGCCTGGTCTTCGTGGCGGAAACGCTTTCCGTGATCATCCAGCTGTCCAGCCGGCGCTTCGCCGGCCGGAAGCTCTTCCGTTCGACTCCCATCCACCATCACTTCGAGGCGATCGGCTGGCCGGAGACCAAGGTGACCATGCGGTTCTGGATCATCGGCGCCGTCTTCGCGGTGATCGGACTGGTGCTCGGCGTGATCGGGCGGGGTTCCTGATGGCGCGGGCGCACCGGCCCGACTATACGTTCTTCCTGGCGGTCGCCGCCCTGGCGGTCTTCGGCCTCCTGATGATCCTGTCCGCCGGCCAGGTGCAGTCGTTCCAGCTGAAGGGGAACGGCTACTTCTACTTCACCCAGCAGCTGGTCTCGCTTTTCGTCGGCCTGGCGGCGTTCTACGTGGTGCAGCGGGTGGACTACCGGGTATGGAAACGCCTGGCCGTACCGCTGCTCGGCCTCGCCGTCGCGCTCCTGCTGATACTCTTCATTCCCGGCGTCGGCTTCAGCCACGGCGGCGCGATGCGCTGGATCGACCTCGGCATCGTCCCGCTACAGGTCTCGGAGGTCGCCAAGCTGGCGTTGGTGGTCTACCTCGCGGCCTGGCTCTCCGGCAAGCGGGCCCAGGTCGATACGTTCACCGGCGGCCTCTTGCCGCTCGGCGGCATCGTGCTGCTGCTCGGCGGGCTGGTGATGCTCCAGCCGGACCTCGGCACGGCGTCGATCATGGCGGTCATGGCCCTGTCGATGTACTTCACGGCCGGGGCGCCGCTCCGCCACATCGGCGCGTTCTTCGGGGGCGTGGCGGCGATCGCGGCCGTGCTGGTCGCCACCGCCCCGTACCGGCTCAACCGGCTCCTGACGTTCCTGGACCCGGCGAAGGATACGCAAGGCACGGGGTACCATGTCCAGCAAGCGCTGGTCGCGATCGGTTCGGGAGGCCTCTTCGGCGTCGGGTTCAACAATTCGCTCCAGAAACACTTCTTCCTGCCCGAGCCGATGAACGATTCGATCTTCGCCGTGATCGGCGAGGAGCTCGGGTTCTTCGCCGCGATCTCCGTGATCGGCGTGTTCGCGTTCCTGGCGCGACGCGGCCTCAGGATCGCCCGGTACGCGCCCGACCTCTTCGGGCGGCTCCTGGTGACCGGCATCGTCACCTGGGTGGTGTTCCAGGCGATCGTGAACGTGGCGGCGATGCTTTCGCTGATTCCGCTGACCGGCGTGCCGCTCCCGTTCATCTCGTTGGGCGGCTCGTCGCTGGTGGTGTTGATGATCGCGATGGGTATCGTGATGAACGTGTCGAAACATACGGTAGGTGACGGAAAGGAGGCGCATGCGGGTTCTCGTAGCCGGTGGCGGCAGCGGCGGTCACGTCGTGCCGGCGCTCGCGGTCTCGGCCGAGCTTAAGCGGCGCGGCGCGGAGATCCTCTTCGTCGGACATTCGGCGGCTGACCGGCGTCTCGTGGAGGCGGCGGGATTTCCGTTCGAGGCGATCCCGGCCGGCAAGCTCCGCCGGTACGCCTCGGTCCGGACATTGCTGGAACCGTTCAGCGTGCTTCGCGGCTACCGGCGGAGTCTCCGGATCATCAGGCGGTTCAAGCCGGACGTACTCTTCGCCAAAGGGGGTTTCGTCGCGCTGCCGGTGATGCGGGCGGCCAGGCGGCGGGGCGTACCGATCGTCCTGCATGAATCCGACCTGGTGCCCGGGCTTGCCAACCGGATCGGTGGGAAGTGGGCCGCGGTGACCGCCGTCTCGTTCCCGTCGGAGCGGATGCAGTGGCAGCCGGGCGGCAGGGTCGTGCATACCGGAAATCCGCTGCGCCCCGAAGTCATCAAGGGCAACGCCGGACGCGCGCGCAAGACGTTCGGCCTTTCCGGCGACTTTCCGGTCGTGCTGGTGCTCGGAGGGTCGCAAGGCTCCCGGGCGATCAACGAGGCGGTGGCGGACGCATTGCCGGAGTTACTGCCGGAAGCGCAAGTGATCCACCAGGTGGGGGAGCGGGCCGCCGGTGCGGTCACGCGCTTCGTCGCCGCGGCACCCGCGGAGCACCGGAAGCGGTACCATCCCCGGACCTTCCTCGGCGATGAGCTCTTCGACTGCTACGCGGCGGCGGACCTGGTGATCACCCGCGCCGGGGCAGGGGGGCTCGCGGAAGTCGCCGCGGTCGGAAAGCCCGCGGTGGTGATCCCGCTCGCGTCCGCGGCCGGCGGGCACCAAACAGCCAATGCCAAGGTGTTCGAGAATGTCGGCGCCGCCGTGGTGGTGCCGGAGGATCGGCTGGACGGTCCGGAGCTGGCCCGGACGGTCAAGCGGCTCCTGCACGACCCGACCCGGCGGGTCCGGATCGGACGGGCCGCGCGGTCGCTGGCCCGCCTCGATGCCGCGGCGAAGGTCGCGGAACTGGTCCGCTCGACTGCACGGCAGCGCAAGGAGGGAACGGATGCCTGATCGGGGGTACCACCTCCATTTCCTCGGCATCGGCGGACACGCCATGCGCGGGCTTGCCGCGGCCTGCCGGGAGCTTGGCTACGAGGTGACCGGGACCGACGAGGGCGCTTACCCGCCGGGAAGCGACTGGCTCGACCGCCGCGGACTCACCTGGTGGCGGGAGCCCGATCAGGCACATCTCCAGGGCGTTTCCACCGTGGTCGTCAGCGGCCACATTTCTCCTGAGCATCCCGAGCTGGCGGCGGCGCTCGAACGGAAGATTCCCGTCGTTTCGTTCGCGGAGCTGGTCGGTGACCTGGCCAAGGACAGCCGCCGGATCGTGGTGGCGGGGACGCACGGCAAGACCACGACCACCTCGCTCTTGGCGTGGACGTTCGAGTCCGCCGGACGGAAGCCCGACTACCTGGTCGGCATCGAGCCGCGGAACTTCGATGCTAGTGTCCGGTTGTCCGGCAGCGACCTGACGGTGATCGAAGGGGACGAGTACCGGAGCTCCCTGCTCGACGAGACCTCGAAATTCACGCATTACCGCCCCGACGTTCTCCTGTTGACGTCACTCGAGCACGATCATCCCGACTTCTTCCCGGACCTCGCCGCCGTCCAGGCTCGCTTCCGGGAGCTCGTGACGGCACTTCCCGCCGCGGACGGGCGGCTGGTCTACTGGCAGGGGAGCGAGGCGGTACGGGCGCTTGCCGAGGAGTACGCCGGTGAACGGCACAGCTACGGGTTTAAGGGTGCCGCGTGGCATCCGGAGCATCCGCGTTATGGCCGCGAGGGAATCCGGTACACACTGAAGCACCACGACGATACCCTGGGGGAGCTCCGGGTGCCGATCTACGGTGAGCACAACATCCTGAACTCCGTGGCCGCGGCCGCGGTCGCCTTGAACGAGGGCGTCCCGTTCGAGTCCGTCGCCAAGGCCTTCGCGAGCTTCAAGGGGGCGTCGCGCCGGTTCGAGCGGGTTTCCGCCCTCGACGCGCCGGTGACCGTACTGGACGATTATGCCCATCACCCGACCGAGGCCAAGACCACGATCGGCGCGGCCGCGCTGCACTTTCCGGGCCGGGTGATCGCCGTCTACCAGCCGCACACGTATTCACGAACAGAGAAGTTGCTCAAGGAGTATCACGCAGCGTTCGGAGATGCGGACCGGGTGTTCATCACGGCTATCGAGTCGGCACGTGAACAGGGAACGGAGCATACCGTCAGCGGTGCGGATGTGGCGAAGGGAATCGGCCCGCAGGCTCGCTACATCGAGGACCGGAGCGAGCTCTTGGAGGCGGTCGTGCGCGAGGCGCGACCCGGCGACGTGGTGCTGTCGATGTCTGTCGGCGGCAGCAGTGACTTCGCGGCGGAGCTGGCGGAGCGGTTGTCCGGGACATGAAGGATTCGGGCTTCCTCGCCCGGTACGGCGTGAAGGTCAACGAACCGCTTGCGCCATACACGAAGATACGGGCCGGTGGGAACGCCGACTTCTTCGCGGAAGCGGGGGACCGGAAGACGCTTGCCGCGCTCGTGGTGGCCGCCCGCGAGAACAGCCTGCCGGTCACGGTGATCGGATGCGGTAGCCGTGTGGTCTGCAGCGACCACGGCTACCGCGGTCTCGTCATCCGTTACACCGCGGACGGGTTCCTGCTTTCGGAAGGGGAGGTCGAGGTGGACGCGGGGTTCCCGGTCCACGCGCTGATCGGCCGCTTGGCCGAAGAGGGACGGGGCGGTCTGGAGGCGTTTGCGGGGTATCCCGGCTCGCTCGGCGGCGCGCTCGCGGAAGGTGCCACCCGCGGCACGATCCGGCTGGCCGACATGGCCTCGGCGATCGTGCTCGTCTCGGGCGGGCGGCGGGTCAGTATCGTACCGGGTGACCTGCGATACGGCGAGCAGGGAGCGGCCCGGCTGGCAGGAGGACAAGAGTGGGTCCAAGGGGTGCGGTTGCGCCTGGTGCGCCGCGAGCCGGAGGAGATCCGGCGGCGGGTGGTGGAGGCCACCCGTGACCGTCTGCGCTACGAGCCCGCCGGCAAGCCGTTCGCGTTCGTCTTCCGTGACCCGCCCGGGCACCGTGCGGCGGACCTGCTGGCCAAGGCCGGTATGGGCGGCGAGCGGGAAGGCGGTGCGCTGGTATCGGAAAAGAACCCGAACGCGATCATCAATGAGGGAGGAGCTACCGCCCAGGACGTCTACCGGCTCGCGCAGCGGATGCAGGCACGGGTACGGCGGCAGTCGGGCACCAAGCTCGTGGACTCGCTGGTCTGGCTCGGGGAGCGCTGAAGGGCGATTAGTGGATAATGGGAACCATGGGGACAAGGCGACGACGTAACGTACATCGGCGAAGGCCGCGGGCACAGGTCACGCCCGTCCGGCGCCGCACGGGTGGACGGCGGACGGCCGTCCTGACGCTGCTTGTCGCCGCTGCCATGGGCATCAGCTATCTCCTGCTGTTCTCCCCGGTCTTCTGGGTGCAGCATGTGAAGGTCGAGGGCGTCCGCACGCTTTCCGCGGCGGATCTTCGCGAGCGGGTGGCGGAAGCGTCCGAGTACCGCTTCGGGCCGCTCAGCACCCGTTCAATATTTCTGTTCGACAAACAAGCGGTCGCTGGCACGCTTTCCGCGGACATTTCCGAGATTTCGAGGGTCAGTCTGACCACGCAGCTACCCGGAACGGTCGTGCTCTCCGTGACCGAACGGCGCTCCACGTTGCTGTGGCGGAGCGGCGAGGAGCACTACCTCGTCGACCAGCGTGGCGTGGCGTATGAAAAGACGGAACCGCGTGACGACATCCTGGCGGTCGAGGATTCGACCGACCTCCCCGTGGAAGTGGGGGAGCAGGTCGTGGGTGGAAACTTCATCGTCCAGCTGGAGGAGATCCGGACGTCGCTCAAGGAACGCGGCTTCGCGGTCGAGCGGTTCGAGATTCCTGAAAGCACCTTCGAGGTACGGGCGGTGACGGAGCAGGGATGGTATGCCCTGTTCGACACCACCAGGGCGGTGGAGCCTCAGGCGGAGGCGCTGCAGCTGGCCGTGGCGCGCGAGCGCCCGACCGAATATGCCGACCTACGGGTGCCGGGAAGGGTCTACGTACGATGAGCGGGCCGCTTGCCGGGCTGGCGATCTCATTGATAGCGGTAGGGTACGTCTGGCTGGCGGTATCGGAGGCCGGTGAGCGTGAACGGGACCGGCCGGAATCGGCGCCGCTCGGCGTCACGTTCAATCCCGAGCAAGCCGGCGGGTATGGCCTGCTGGCGGACGGGGGATTCGACTTCGTGGCGATCACGGTCGACGCTGACCGCGCCGGCAGTCCTGCGGTGGCCGCCGCGGTCGAGGCGATCGAAGCGCGTGCGCCGGAGCTTTCTTACGCCTTCCTGGTCAGCGCGGGGGAGCCGGGAACCGTACCGCGGGCTACGCTCGACCTGCTGGAGCGGTCTTATGAGAGCTCCTCGTGGTTCAGGTTCCGGGGAAAGCCGCTGGTGTACGCGTTCGGGAGCCTGCGCCCGCCGGAAGATGACCGTTTTACCTTCATTGACATACATAATGACCTGTCCGGCGACCAGTACTGGATTGCCGACCCGCCGGAGTTCAAGCACGGCCTGCTCACGCTCGTACCTGCGTTCCAGAGCGAGGGTACCTCGATCGATCCCGATCGCAGTGGAGAAGCGCTCGAGCGGCAGTTCAGGTTCGCACGCAATAACCGCGACAGGGTAGTGCTGGTGCTCTGGCACAGCTGGAACGGCCGGGCCGACGGCTCCGCCATCATTCCGCACGAGGTCCCGGGGTCGGCTCATCCGCCGGACTATGTGTACGAACAGGTCAGGGAGTTCAATAGGGAGTGGAAGCGTCCCTGAAGCTAGGGGAAGTGATTGTATATACGTCGCACAACATAACTTTTACGACATATATGCCTGAGGGTAATCGGACGTGGTCAGGCGGCTTTGCCCGCGGTTACCCGACGATACTGCCGGATTCGCGGTACAGCTCGACGATGGCGAACGTGACGGAGGCGATGAATACCACCCCGACGGCCCATACGAGCATCATCTTGTAGCTCGTCCGTGGCCTCGGTCGCCAGCCCGGTTTCTGCGCCTCGGGCATCTCGTATACGTCGTGGTTCCCCTGGTAGTCATTCCTGCCACGTTTATCGTGGGGATCCCGGGCGAATTTGTTGCGTTCGACGGTAGGCATGATGATCAGAACTTAATGACCGCATCTTCACTCAGTTCGCCCTCTGCGGCAGCCTCCGGAGTGCGTTTGGGTGACGGCTGAGGCGTTTTTTGCTGCTGCGGCTCCTTTTTCATCGGAGGCGTAGGGTCTTCCTGTTTTTTGGGAGGTTGCTCCTGTCGCGAAGCGGACCGCTGCGGCCGCGGAGTCTGTTGCTGCGGTTGCCCTGCTGATTGCTGGGACTGCTGCTGCGGCTGCTTCGGATGCTGCCGAGGCGCGGCCTCTTGCTTGGGCGCCGGTTTCGGTTCGGCTGCGGGATTTTTCTGTTGTTTTGCCGGTTCGGGAGGTGTCGCGTCCGGCTTTCCTGCCTGCTTCGGCGTCGTCTCTTGCTCCGGCTTCGTAGCTGCTCCTTGCTTGGGGACCGCTCCCTGCCCCGATGCCGACGGTTGCTGCCCTTTCTGCTGCTCGTTGAACGTGCGCTCCTTATCCAGGTACGACTGGTACCGGCGCTTACGGTCGGCGTCTTCGGTCTCCTTGGCCTCCGGAGAGTCGCCGACGATCTGCTGCTCCACCACGTCCCGTCCTTGGGCGTACCGCTCACGCGTTTGGCGGACCACCTGGTCGCGGTACGGCGTGGTCTCGTCCGGCAGCGGGATCGTACGGGCGCTGAACGCGTTCCCCGTCACGCCCTCGATCGCGACCTTCAGGTAGATGTTGTACTTGTCGAGGTTCACGATGTCGGTTTCGGCGAAGACCGGTTCGAACTCCTTGACCAGCCAGTCGGCGTCGGACGCGCCGACCCGGAAGCTGATGATCGTCCCGACGTTGCCGAAGACGGCGTCGCGCACTTCCTCCGGCATCTGGGCCACGTACTGGTTCGCCATCGCCAGGTTCAGGCGGTACTTCCGCGCTTCGGAGAGGATCGTCGCGAAGCTCTCCGTCGCGAAGTTCTGGAATTCGTCTACGTACAGGTAAAAGTCACGCCGCTGGGCCTCCGGTATGTCCGCCCGGCTCATCGCCGCGAGCTGGATCTTGGTGATCAGCATCGCGCCGAGCAGCGCCGAGGCGTCCTCGCCGAGCTCGCCCTTGGAGAGCTTGAGCAGCAGGATCTTGCTCGAGTCCATCACCTCGCGGACGTTGATCGCGGTGTGCTTCTGGCCCACGATGTTCCGAATCGTCGTCGAGGAGAGGAACTGGCCGACCTTGTTCTGGATCGGGGCGATCGCCTCGACCCGCTGCCGCTCGGTGTAGTTCGCGAACTCGTCGGTCCAGTAGTTCTTGACCACCGGATCCTCGATGTGCTCGACCACCTCTTTCCGGAATTTCTCGTTGGCGAGCAGCTTGGGTACGTCGAGCAGCGTGGCATCCGGATAATCCAGCAGCGCCAGGATCGTGTTCCGGAGGATGTGCTCCAGCCGCGGCCCCCAGGAGTGCCCGTAGATCTTCTCGAACACGCCGACCACGCCGGAGGCCACGAGCGGCTTGGCGTCGCGCTCGACCTTCTCCAGGATGTTGAACGCGATCGGGAAATCGCGGTCCGCCGGGTTGAAGACGATCACGTCGTCCGCGCGTTCCGGCGGGACGTGGTCGAGTACGCTTTCGATGAAATCGCCGTGTGGGTCTACCACCGCCAGTCCCCTGCCCGCACTCATGTCGGCAAGTACCATGTTCTCGAGCATGTTCGTCTTACCCATGCCGGTCTTACCGATGGCGTAGATGTGCCGTCGCCGGTCGTCGGGCTTGATGCCGAATCGCTGGACCTTGTCGCGGAACTTGGTCTCGGCGAAGATCGTCAGGTTTTCGGTGCTGCCTTCGATCGGCAGGTTCTCCGGGGGTTCGCCCTGGCTGGAGGCCGCCCAGGAGATGGTCGGCGTTTCCACCGAGACGCTCGGCAGGTGGAAGATGCTGGCCAGCTCCTCGATGTTGAGGACGTACCCTTTGCTGGCGAACAGCCGTGCCTTGTACGGCTCGATGACCTTCTCGGGCTTGGTCTGCAGGCGTCCGGCGGTAAAGCCGTTGAGGTTGGTGGTGTTGTACTGCTTGAAGGCGCCGATTGCCGCGTTCAGCCGGTTCCGGACCAGCGACTGATCCGGGCTGGCCGCGACGATCCGCACCTTGGTCTCGTAGCCGAGCTTGGCCGACTTCTCCCGGATGCCGGAGGAGATCGCCTCGTCCACCGGCTGGGGCTCCTGCTTCTGCGGCGGCTTGCCGCCCGGCGTGGTCTCGGGCGCGGTGGTCGCCGCGGAGAACAGGTCGCCGACGAACCGGCCGGCCATGCCGAAGGCGCTGCCGGCACCGCCGCCGCCTTCGCCGGAGAGCCGCTTCAGCTCCGCTTCGCCGCGCTTGTGCCAGCGGTCGTCGGCCGGCCGGGCCAGTATCTGGACCCAGACCTCCTCGTCCTCCCCGAGGTCGGAGAGCACGGCGGTAATGCCGGAGAGCGGATCCACGTCCTCGAAGTTCTCGAAGGTCTTGATCGGGTATACGTCGCGGCGGGTCAGCCGGAGTTCGGTGCCGGCCACGCGCTTGCCCTTGAGCTCATCCGGTTGGACGTAGTCCTTGGTCTTCACGATCTCCGCCTTCGGGTACTGCGCGTAGATCTGCCCCTCCACGAAGGACTTCTGGGCCGCCGGCGCGTAGACGTAGAAGTTGATGCGCCCCTTCTGCGAGACGATCTCGAAGCCGATGTGCTCCTGGACGCTGCCCTCGAAGAAGCGGGCCCGGGAGTCGCGATGGAGGCCATGCAGCGCGGCGAACATCTGTTCCGCCGCCACCGGCGCCTTCTCGTTCTCCTTGGGGACGGAAACCTTAAGCAGGACGTAGTGCTGGTGCTGGATCCACACCCGGCGACGGTACGTCTGGATCACCAGGAACAGGAGGATCGGGACGATGATCCACCAGGTGTACGCAAGGGCGGCGAGCAGCAGTCCGATGACGGCTTCCACTAGGCCTCCGCGGGTTCGTCAGTGGGTGCGTCGGTGCCGTGCGCCGTTTCCGGAGCCACCGTATACTGCTCCCCTACCCGCCGGAACCTGGCTTTCTCCTGGAGGTTAATCAGGATCGTATTCTCGCTGACGCGGCGCTGCTTGAGCACTTCCTTCACGATCTGGTCGCGTTCGAGCGGTCCGCCGGCCTTCCGGAGGATCGCCCGGATCACGTCGGCGACGGTCCCCGCGACGTAGCCCCATTCGCGGAGGGCGTAGATGCCGCGGCCGATCAGGACGAATTCCGTGCCGTTGATCAGCTCGTTATGGACGGCCTGGACGGTCACGGGTTTCTTGTCGAACCGGGCTTTCTTGATTTCCTCGGTGATCTGCTCGAAGTGCATCGGCGTACCGAGCTTGCGGAGCACGTAGAGGGTCTTGTCGTGGATGTTCTTCGGGTTGATGTCCCGCCAGGTGGCGAGGCCGTATCGGCCGTCGTCGGTCTCGATGAATCCCGTGCCGAAGTCGAGGACGGACGCTACCATCTTTTCGGAGACAAGGTGGTCATGCTCGACCGTGGCTTCGTCGGCCGCGGTCGCGAGGGTCTCCAGCGGGAGCGGCGCCTTAGCGTCCGCCAGGGTTTGCGCGAGCGTGCCGATCAGGCCGGTGGCCGCGGCGGCGTGCGCGTTACTGAGCGCGTAGAGCTTACCGTGCGTCTTGTCCTCATGGACCTCCACGACCGCCTTGGATTCGAGCAGCAGGAGCTTCAGGGCGTTGCGGGTGGTGTCCGTCCGTTGGCTTTCGGGCAGGAACCGTTCGGCGAACGCGTCGGCGTCCATCACCCCGCCCTGTTCACGGATGAACTCGAGGGCCAGTGTAAGGATACCGGCGAGCGGTTCCCGCTTGATCCGGGCCGCGAATTTGGTCCGGCCCTGATGCTCGATCTGACGGACCCGTTCGCGGGTCACGCCGAGCTGATCCCCGATCGTCGCGAGGGTTTCCGGCTTCGCGGCACGCAGCCCGGTACGCCGGGAAAGCACGTCGGCCTCACGAGCCGGCAGCGCTTCGAGGCCGTGCAGCACCGCTTCGTGCAGCGGCACCTGGCGCTTCAGCTGCTCCTGGGTGATTTGGATGATGGTTTTGAGGTCTGCCATGGCGTTTTCAGGCGTGATACATACTCCGGAGAGTTTGCAATCATAGCATTTTGAGGTGCATTTGTCAAGACCATCAGGCACGCCGTGCCCGAAAACCAGGGGCGATGGGGTAACGCCTGGTGAAAGTGCCGTCGCGTCGGTGGCCGGGCCTAGATCAGGCGCCGGGCGTGGTGGTAATACAGTCCGCTCGCGACCGCGGCTCCCCCGCCCAGTACGGCCTGGGTCGCGGTCAGCTCGAGGCTGCCGGAAACGGCCAGGCTCGTAACGACGGTGCCGTAGAAGGCGCCGGCGAGCTTGAGGCGGTCGAGATGCGGTGCAAGGGTCATATCGTAGTCGTAGTCGTAGTCGCTGGCGGCCGAGCCGCCGGATACAAAGAAAACCGACCCGGGAATCCGGTATCGGTTGGTGTTTCCCGCCCTTTTCGCAGTCGGGGCGGACCGGTCAGACTAGCTGATTATGGCTTGGTTGTCAATCATTCATGAAGGTGGTGCGGGAGGTGCTAGGTGTTTTGAGTGTGTTCAAAACAGGTCCTAGCAACCTCCCGGCTTGTTCTGTCATAACCACCAAGTGCTTCTAGGCTCCGACTCGAAGGACGGCGGGGTTCAAAACGCCACCGTTCTCGTTGGCCTTGTCGCCCTCATCGCCGATCTGGCTTGAGGAGTTGTGCCAGCGCCGAAGCTGCTCGCCGTGCTCCCAAACCTGCGAGAGAATGCTCATGGCGCAGCCGTACTGGAAGCCGGTGATGCCCTCGAGATCGGCCTCGTGGCTGGTCTTCTTGGCGATGTCCTCCAGCTTGGCGCCGTCGGCCATCTTGCGCTCCATCAGGTTCGCCCAGCGGGCGGCGTGCCGCAGCATGGAGGCTCTGCAGCCATCCCCGATGGCCTCCTCCATGGCTGCCTCCTTGACCGCCTTCTGCCAGCCTGCCTCATCGCTGAGGGAGAAAGGCTTGATGCCCTCGGCCTTTGCCGCAGCAGCCTGCGCTTGAGCCTCCTCCAGGCGCTCCAGCTCGGCGCGGTACTCCGGCGATCGCTTGTACTCACGATCGCGACGGTCCTGCATCGTGCGGTAGTACGTCCAGAGGGCGAGACATCGTGCGTAGACGGTCGAACCGGCACCCGGCTTTGCCTTGAGCCAGACACCGTTGGCCTTCGCGATGACGTGCTCGTCCCGCTCGTCCGCCAGAGCCACCATGTCAGGGATGAGATCTTGCTTGACGTCCTTGGATCCGCAGATCTTGTAGAGGAACATGCCGTGGTTATCTCCTGCACCGTTGGTGCCTGTTGGTTGTCTTGGATGAGAATGGGTAGCGATACGGCCAAGAGACCGTGCCGCTACCCATCCCCATGGTTATGACGGATTGATTGACTGGTTTTGAACGAACGTTCGTCTGCAACAGCATTTTACTGTTGCAGTATTTTCTACCATGACCAAGGTATATTTACAATCTACGTTGCGCTGACTGGCTTTCACGCTGTGGACCGAGGCATCTGAGGAAGCAAAAGAACCCCTCGCAAGACTGGTGTGTCTGAACAAGGGGTTCTGTTTGTACTACTTCGTCACGAGCCAGCAGCGGCTCCAGACGCGGTAGATGTCGTGGTAGCCGTTCTCGACCATGAGACCGAACGACAGTCCCTCGATCGCGTAATGCCCGTCACCGCCGCCGGTACCGCCGATGTTCTCCTCCGTACCACCGGACGTGAAGGAGCCGTACCGGCTCCTCTCCGCCTGGACGAAGGCAGTGATCAGCTCGGGGATGGTGTGCGGCTGCTCGGGGAATGCGTCGTATTGCTTCTCGTCGATTGCCCGGAACAGGTACCGCAGGCCGAACGTGTCCACGATCCGGAGCTGGTTGTAGAAGCCGCCTGATCCGAACGGATCGGACCGCTTGTGGAAAACGGCGTACTGCCGCGAGGGGTTCGGGTAGTGCTTCTCGATATTGAGGACCTCGAGAAGTCCCTGGATCGACTCGGGCTTTGCCTGCTCGAAGTAGACCACGCTTCCCTCGCACGGGTTCGTGGAAGGCCCGTTCGCGACGGGATCGAAGGCGCTCTGGGGTTGGTGGCCGTATACTCCTGAGCCGGCACCGAACACCCCGTTGCCCCGCGGAGCGTACAGATCGAAATCGTTCGGATCGGCCGCACACTTCCCCGGCCACGGGTTCGGTGAGACGTTCGCCAGTCCGGCGATGGGATCGGTAGTAGCCAAGGAGGCTCCTCTCGGATTGAAGGTACGGGTCATGCCGGAAGACCGACAGGACATCATAGCAGATGTGAACAACGCGTTAGCGCGGGGATTGCGTGTCGCCGTCCGGCGGCGTCATGGCGAGGTGCGGAAAGTCCCGCTCAAGATTACGGCGTGCGATTCTGCCTCGTTCCCGAAGTCCTTCTATTAGAGCTTCTTCTTCTGCTTCACTTACAAAATCGGGCATGCCCGTACTTCCTTCGACGGAGTCGATGAATCCACTTGAGCAATCAATCTCTCCTGCTTCGACCAGCAAATCGAAAAGTTCGGCTGTTAGATCTCGATGATGGTTGCTCATAAGCGGTTGGTTGTCGCATGCGATGCCATGCTTTTTATATAGAGTAACATTTGTGGACCGAGGCGGATTCGAACCGCCGACCTCCGCAATGCGAATGCGGCGCTCTGCCAGCTGAGCTACCGGCCCTGGCGCAGGTCGGTACGCAGTACCGGCCCGACTTACCTAGTATATCGTTCCGCAGCGCGTCTTTCAGGGGTCACTTCCCTACGGCCGCCCGTTCCTGCACCACGAACGCGTCCACGGCCTGCTGGTCGTCGGCGTGGCCCATCTCGGGAAACTCGTCCAAGCCGACCCAGCGGTGTTCCTCCGATTCGTCGGACAGCGCGAACGTCCCGCCGGTCGGTTCAGCGAGATATGAGGTGCCGACCGTGCGGGTGCCGGTTTCCCCGTAGACAGATGCGAAACTCCCGATATACCGGACGATCCGGACATCCAGGCCCGTCTCTTCCTTCAGTTCGCGGATGATCGTTTCTTCCGCCGTCTCACCGGCATTGATGAACCCGCCAGGTATCTCCCACTTCCCTTTGCTGGGTTCCTGGGCACGCTTCAGTACCAGATACTTGCCGTCCTGCCGGACGACCGCTCCGGCGACCGCCGCCGGATTGTCGTAATGCGTGAAGTGCCCGTCGGGGCAGCCCGGGAACGCCTCGCCGTTCTGATGCTCCTGACGCTCGAGCGGCTTGGCACACTGCGGGCAGTAGCGGAAGTCCGTCATGCTCGCACCGCCGTCATTCAGGGATCTCGTCGATCTCCGCGGCCAGCGCGAAGTCGGCCTCGGTCAAGCCGCCGGCGCTGTGGCTGCTGAGCGACAGTTTCACCGTACCGTAACGGATATCGATGTCGGGATGGTGGTCGTGTTCCCCGGCCGCCGCGGCCACGTGATTCACGAAGTCCATCGCCTGGTCGAAGTCGTCGAACTCGAACGTCTTGGTGATCGCCTTGCCGGAAATCTCCCATTCGTCGAGATCGATGAGCTTTTCCTCGGCCTGCTCCCTGGTGAGTACGTCGGCCATCAATCCGATTGTCTATGCTGAACGACGCTTTGCCAAGAGCTTTTGGACGAATAGCGTCAGCCAGAGCACGACCGTAACGACCGTGACGATCGTCGTGAACCATAGTCCAAGGCTGGCGTACGTCACCGTGAAGCCGATTAGCACGAGGGCGACCATCAGGCTGGTGGCCATGGCCGGCTTGTCCTTGGAGACGATCGATGGCACGAGGGCGATCGCGAACATCACCGAACCTGCGGAAAGGACGATATCCTGCCAGCTCATCCGCGGTGCTTCTACCCCTTATGCTCCGGCGCGCCGATCAGGCCGCACTTCTTGTACTTGAGGCCGGACCCGCACGGACACGGGTCGTTCCGCCCGACCTTCGGCTCCTTGGCGGTGCCGGCGGCGGGATTCGATGCCGGGGCCTCCCGCTGCTTCACGGTGATCGTGGCGCTTCCCTCCTGCTTGACCTCCTCGGCGCTCGGCGTGCTGGCGAGCTGTTCCGCTTCTTCCGGCGTGATCGTCTTCCCGTCGGGAGTCCGGACGGTGACCTGGGCCGAGGGTGTCTCCGGTTCCGGCTCGGGCTCAGGTTCAGGTTCAGGTTCAGACTTTGGTGCGGTCTCCGGAGCCGCCGCGGCCTTGCCGCGCGCCTTCTCCTTCTTCTCCGCCTTCTTCGCGGCCTTCTTCGTCTTGCCGCGGGCCGGCGCGTGGCTCGGCGGCGAATCGACCGGCTCTTCGCCCGGCTCTTCCTTGCCGATCACCGGCTTCACGGGCGCGCCCTTGTCGCCCTCCTTGGCCGTCCGGACCTGCTGCGCGGCCTGCGTCACCTCGGTCGGTGCCTGCGCCTGTACCAGCCCGACCTTGAAGATCGTGTGGGTCACCTCGGACTGGATCGTCGCGAGCAGTTCCTCGAACATCCGGAAGGCCTCCGCCTTGTACTCGGTGAGCGGGTCGCGCTGGCCGTAGCCGCGGAGCCCGATGCCCTCGCGGAGGTGCTCCATCGCGTCGAGGTGGTCCACCCAGAGCGTATCGATGGTCCGGAGCATCACCATGCGCTCCAGCGACCGCATGTTCTCCTCGCCCTGCTCCTTCTCCTTGGCCGCGTAGGCCTGCTCGATCATCCTCACCAGGCCGTCGACGATCTGCTCGCGGCCGCCGCCCGCCTTGAGCTGCTCGGTGAGGTTGCCCTCGACCTTCAGGAGCGTCCCGACCTGCTCGGCGATCTTGTCGAACTCCCACTCGCTCGGGTCGTCGCCCGGCGTGAAGCTGTGCACGATTGCCGTGAGCTCCTGCCGGAACATGTCCTTGATGTCGTCCGTGACGGCCTCTTTCTCCAGGAGCTTCCGGCGGCGCTTGTAGATGACGTCGCGGTGGGCGTTCATCACGTCGTCGTACTGGACCACGTGCTTGCGGATGTCGAAGTTCCGGCCCTCGACCTTCTTCTGGGCCGACTCGATCGACTTGCTGATCATGCCGGCCTGGATCGGCTGGTCCTCGGGGAGCTTGAGCTTCTCCATCACGCCGCGAATCTTGTCGCCGCCGAAGATGCGCATTAGGTCGTCTTCCAGCGAGACGAAGAACTGGCTGGAACCCGGGTCGCCCTGGCGTCCGGACCGGCCGCGGAGCTGGTTGTCGATCCGCCGCGCCTCGTGGCGTTCGGAGCCGATCACGTGCAGACCGCCGAGCTCCGCCACGCCCTTGCCGAGCTTGATGTCGGTCCCGCGCCCGGCCATGTTGGTCGAGACGGTCACGGCGCCGGGCTCGCCCGCCGCGGCGATGATCTCCGCTTCCCGCGCATGGTTCTTGGCATTGAGGACCTCGTGCTTGATGCCGGCCTGGGTCAGTTGCTTCGCGAGCCGTTCCGACTTCTCGACCGCGATCGTGCCGAGCAGCACCGGCTGCTTCTTCTCGTGCCGCTCCTTCACCTCCCGGACGATCGCGTCGAGCTTCCCGTCCGTGGTCTTGTAAATCTGGTCCTGGAGGTCGTCGCGGATCAGGTCGCGGTGGGTCGGGACCACCGTCACGTCAAGCTTGTAGATCTTATGGAACTCTTCCTTCTCCGTCTCGGCGGTGCCGGTCATGCCGGAGAGCTTCTCGTAGAGCCGGAAGTAGTTCTGGAACGTGATCGTGGCCATCGTGCGGGTCTCCTGCTTGATCTCCACGCCCTCCTTGGCTTCGATCGCCTGGTGGAGCCCTTCAGAGAAGCGCCGGCCCGGCATCAGCCGTCCGGTGAACTCGTCGACGATCATCACGTTGCCGTCCTTGACCACGTATTCCTTGTCCTTGCGGTAGAGCGTGTGCGCCTGCAGCGCCTGCTCGAGGTGGTGGACCAGCTTCACGCCGCCGGCTTCGTAGATGTTCCCGATGCCGAGGAAGTTCTCCATCTTCCTGATCCCCTCGTCCGTGAGGATCGCGGCCTTCCGCTTCTCGTCCACGACGTAGTCGGTCTCCGCGGCGAGCTTCGGCACGAGTCCGGCGAAGCGCTGGTACAGGTCGCCGGACTCGTCGGCGGGGCCAGAGATGATCAGCGGCGTCCGGGATTCGTCGATCAGGATCGAGTCGACCTCGTCAACAATCGCGAAGCCGAGGTCGCGCTGCACGACCTGGTCGATCGTGCCGACCATGTTGTCGCGCAGGTAGTCGAAGCCGAACTCGTTGTTGGTACCGTAGGTGATGTCGGCGGCGTAGGCGGCCTTCTTCTCCTCGGCCGGCTGGTCGTGGTAGATGTTCCCCACCGTGAGCCCGAGGAACTGGTAGATCTGCCCCATCCACTCCGTGTCACGGCGGGCCAGGTACTCGTTCACCGTGACGATGTGCACGCCCTTGCCGGCCAGCGCGTTCAGGTAGACGGGGAGCGTCGAGGTGAGGGTCTTCCCTTCACCGGTCTTCATCTCCGCGATCTGGCCCTGGTGGAGGACGTAGCCGCCCATCAGCTGCACGTCGAAGTGCCGCTCCTTGATGGTGCGCGCGGCGGCCTCACGGACGGTGGCGAAGGCCTCCGGCAGGAGGTCGTCGAGGGTCTCGCCCTTCTCGAGGCGCTCCTTGAATTCCGTGGTCTTCGCCTTGAGCTCGGCATCCTTGAGTTTCTCGTACTCCGGCGCGAGCCCGTTGATCCGCTTCACGGCCTTCTCGGCACGGCGAAGCTCGCCGGACCCGCCGGTGAAGCGTTTGAGGAAGCCGAGGGCCATCAGGCCTGGTCGCTTTCCCCGGGGTCGAAGGTTTGCGCCTGTTCCTTGAGCTCGCGCGCGCCCTTGTGCATGTGGTCCCGGTATTTATCCTCGTGGCGGCGCAGGGTCTCCTTGAGCACGTGCGCTACCCGGTCGATCGCCACGTGCATGTCCTCCGCCTCTTCCTCGACGTGGATGGCGTCGCCCCGGCCGAGACCGGAGATCGTCACGTGGCACTTGTCCTTGGTGTCCTCGGTGTCGCTGGGCTTGTAGATCAGCTTCACGTCGGCCAGGGCCGCCTCGCGGTGGCCTTCGACGATCAGCCGCTCGAGGCCGCCGATCTTCTCGGTCACGTACGTGCGGACCGAGTCCGTCATGTCCATGCCGACCGCTTTGATCTGGAGTTTCATGAAGTGGTTCCGTCCTGGTTTATCCGTTTGAAAGGCAGGTATTGATGCAATACCTGCGGTATCCCTACACTACCATCCTTGCCCTGCTTGTTCTCGGTAATTGCGATGATCGCGCGGCCGACCGCCACGGCGGTGTTGTTGAGGGTGTGGACGAGCTCGCCGCCATGCTTGATCTTCAGGCGCCGCGCCTGGAAGTCGGTGTCGTTGGAGTTGCTGGCGACTTCCATGTAGCGCTCCGCGCCGGGCAGCCAGGCTTCGATGTCGTACTTCTTGGCGTTCGGGGCGCCAAGGTCGCCGGTGGCGATGTTCACCACGCGGAACGGGACCTCGAGCGAGGTCCAGAAGGCTTTGGCGTCCTTTTGGAGTTCTTCGTGGGCGTCCCAGGATTTGGCCGGGTCCGCGAACACGAACAGCTCGACCTTGTCGAACTCGTGGCCGCGCATGATGCCCTTGGTGTCCTTGCCGTAGCTGCCGGCTTCCCGGCGGTACGCGGGCGCGAACCCGGCGTATTTGACGGGGAGTGCATCGAGCGTCTCGCCGGCGTGGTAGCTGGCGAGCGGAACCTCGGCGGTGCCGGAGAGGTATTTCTTGGGATGTTCGTCCTCGGAGTCGTCGTTATCAAGCGCATAGATCTCGTGTGCTTCCGCCGGGAAGAAACCGGTACCGGTCATGGCCGATTCGCGGACGATCGACGGCGGCCGCATCGGCGCAAATCCCTTTTCCGCGTAGAAACCGAGCGCGTATCGAACAAGCGCAAA
Source organism: uncultured Candidatus Saccharibacteria bacterium (assembly GCA_964476895.1). Lineage (GTDB taxonomy): Bacteria > Patescibacteriota > SICC01 > SICC01 > SICC01 > JALYJZ01. Next base: position 19,092 of record CAYZCS010000006.1, read on the forward strand.
CTCCAGGTGTACGAGCGGGCCTTTCAGGAACCAAAACCGGTTGCCGGAGACTTTCGCTCCCCGCTCGAAGTCGATGTGCGGTTCGATCGCCGGAATGCCGTAGTGCGGCCGGGGATTCTTCAAGTCCGGCTTGTCGCCGACTTCCTTGATCGTTTCGTTGCCCGACTCATCGTCCGCAACGGGTACGTCGTCGGCCGAGAAGTTCGGGAGTTGCAGGCAGAGAGCGTCGAATTGCTCTGAAGTTTCGCGATGCTTCGCTTCGGCAGCTTTCACCTGCTCCTTGAGCTTCTTCCCCTTCTCCGGGCTCTTCGCTTTCTTTTGCTCGGAGCGGACGGTGTCGAACTCCTGTTGGTGCTTGCGGCGATCCTGATCAAGTTTCGCGAGCTTCTTCACGTCCAACTTGATGCCGCGCTTCTTGAGCTCGGCTTCGATCCGCTGCGGATCGTCCTTGATGATTTTGATATCGATCATTGCTTACTTATTATCGGCGCTAAGTGCTCAGACATCCAGGAGCTGGCGGACTTGTCGACGGTCAGCGGACCACAGGAACGTACCCAATCGCGGGCCCGTATCCTTCCCGATTAAGAGCTGGTACACGTCCTTGAAGAACTCCCGCTGGCGGCGCTTGTTTTCCTCGTCAGACGTCTCGGGATCTTTAGGAACCGAATAGACGAGCTTCTCGAGCTCCGCGATCGATTCCCCACCGCTTTCCGGAAGCTTCTCCCGGAGTGCCGCGATCCGCCGCTTCGCCTCGTCCGAAAGCTTCGCCGCGTACTCCGTGTTCGGCTTGTCCAGCAGGGTGATCAGCTGGTCCGGGTTGTGGTTCTCGAGCCAGTTCCGCGCCCGTGGCAGCCGCGCTTTCACTGATTCCGGATCGTACGCCAGATCCAGTGACCGGAGCAGCTCACTGAGTTTCGCCTCGTTCCATTGGACGATCTGGCCGTACCCCACGAGCTGGCGGAACGGGATCGGGCGGGCCGTGTCCGGGCCGTTCCCCGCCCTCGGCACCTTTCCCTCCGGGAACGCCGCATTCAGCGCGAAACGCCGGGAGCCGTCCAGCGAACCGTCCCGATACGCCGCGATCTCGCGGTCGAACTCGTCGTACTGCCGGAATATCTCCGTGTCGAATACCAGCGAGAAGTTCTTCTTTGGCTGGGTCCGAAGGTACTGCCACTTGAGCATCGTTTCGGTGTAGACCTCGAGCAACTCGTTCGGCGATTTGGCCTGGCCGGTGCTCCCGGACATCTTTCCTGCCACGCCCTGGAGCCCTACGAACCCGTAGCGGATCGTGACCGGCGGCGTGCGGTCGAACACCTCGCGCGCGATCCGGGTGGCCGCGTCGTACGGCCCGCCCGGCGAAAGGTGGTCCACGCCGCCCGGCTCGAACGTGATGTTCTCGTGGCGCCAGTGCATCGCCCAGTCGATCTTCCAACCGAGCTTGAGGTTATGGTCCTTGCCGAGCTCGACGGTGCCAGTCTTGCCGCTCTCCTTGCACTCGTACGTCAGGACCTTCCCGTCGAAACCGGTGATCTTCGTGATGTCCCTGCCGGTGAATTCCGAGTAGATCGTCACCGGGTAGTAATCCTTCTTGTACTGCGCCTCGTCTATCTGAGCAGCCTTCTTGGCCTTGTCCGACATCAGTGAAAGCAGGATCTCCGCGATCTTCTCACGATGCTCAATCGCTTCACGGATCGCTCCGTCATACTTGCCGGAGCGGTACATCTCGCCTTTGTAGCGGTACTCGATCTCGATGCCAAACTCGCGCATCGCGCCTTCGAACAGCCGCTGGAACCGCTGCGCGTACGTCACATCCTTGTCGCCGTGCGGGTCCGGGATCGCCAGGAGCGGCATCCCGACGTACTGTTCGAACTTCGGGTCGATGCCGGCCGGAACCTTTCTCAGCCGATCATAATCGTCCCAATAAAGCAGGAGTTTGGCCTTCTTGCCCTGGCGTTGCAGTGCCCGCACTACCGGGTAGTTCGTCATGATCTCCCGGAAGTTCCCGAAGTGCACCACGCCCGACGGGCTGATGCCCGCCGCGCAGACGTACTCCTGCCGGTCCGGGAACCGTTCGATGACCTCTTCGGCCAACGTCTCGGCCCAGTGCCGGCTTTCTTTCGTCTTCTCCGCTGGTGTGATTTTCTTCGGCATGGCTAAAAACGCTGTTACCTACAGCTTACCGCGCCGCGCCTGGTTCCTATAGCCTCGGAGCCGGTTCCGGTCGGCCGTGAACCTACTCGACCGAGACGATCTGGTACGTCGCGTGTCCCTTCGGCGTCTCGACGACCGCTTCTTCGCCCTTGCCCTTACCGAGGAGCGCCTGCCCGATCGGCGACTCGTTCGAGACCTTCCCGCTGGTGGGGTCGGCCTCGGCCGCGCCGACGACCGTGTACGCCGTGCTCTTGCCGTCATGCTTGACGGTCACTTTCGACCCGAGCGCCACGTTGCCGTTGCCGCCGCCGGTCTTCACGACCTTGGCATCCTCCAGCAGTTTTTCCAGTTCCACGATCCGCCCCTCTACGAACGCCTGCTCGTTCTTGGCGTCTTCGTATTCGGAATTCTCGGAGAGATCGCCGTACGCCACGGCTTCCTTAATCCGCTCAAGCACCGCCGGGCGGCGCGTTTCCTTGAGTTCCTTGAGCTCCCCTTTGAGCTTATCCAGGCCGTCCGTGGTCAGGTACGTGCTTTGGTCAGGCATGCTGTTTCTCTCCTTTACTTGGATTCGTGGGAGTTAAAAACCCCTCCTCGGGGGACATAATGCTAACACCCCGCGGCGAGTGGCGTCAACGAGGCCTCGTTTCAGCGAGAACGTAGACGTTTTCGAGGAGGCTCACGACCGTCATCGGGCCGACCCCGCCGGGGACCGGAGTGATCGCCCGTGCCTTCTTCGAGACGCCGCCGAAATCCACGTCGCCGGAGAGGCGGGTCTTCACCCGGGTCGCTCCCACATCCACGACCACCGCGCCCTTCCTGACCATCCGGGCCGTGATCAACCCGGGCTTGCCGGCCGCGGTTATCACGAGGTCGGCGGTCCGGGTGTGCGCCGACAAGTCCTTGGTCAGCTTGTCGCAGCTGGTGACGGTCGCGCCGCGGTGGGAGAGGAGCGTCGCCAGCGGCAGGCCGGTGAGGAGGCCCTTGCCCACCACCGTCGCGTGCATGCCTTTCGGATCGATCCGGTAGTCGCGGAGCAACTCCAGGATGCCCTTCGGCGTGGCCGGCAGGATTCCCGGCCGGGCCGTGTAGAGCCGCCCGAGATTCTCGGGGCTGAGCCCGTCGGCGTCCTTGGCCGGGTCCACCGCGGCGAAAATCCGGATCGGGTCGATCCCCCGCGGCAGCGGCAACTGGACGATGTAGCCGGTAACGCGGCGGCTCCGGTTCATCCGGGCGCAGGCCTCGAGCAGTTCCCGCTCGGTGGCCCGTGGCCCCAAATCATCGATAACCACGCGGCATCCGACCGCCTCGGCCCGCCGGCGCTTCTGTTCAATATATGTGTACGTTGCCCGATTGTCGGTCGCGACGATGATTCCCAGGCCGGGTCCCGGGCCCGTTCCCGCCCTGCGGGCCAACCGCCGCAGCCGCCGCTCCGCCGCCGCCGTACCGTCAAGGATCACCGGTCCGCGGGCCATCCTAATCCTCCTCCGGGTCGGGCGTCGGCGACGCGGCCCGCACATCGAAGTACGATTCGAAGATCCGCTTGGCGGCCGGCACCGCCACGTCGGAGCCCTCGCCGCCGCCCTCGATCATCACCGTCAGGACGATCCGCGGGTCGTCGCAAGGTGCGTAGGCGGTGAACCAGGCGTGGGCGTTGGTCTCGTTCGCGAACTCGGCGGAACCCGTCTTGCCGCAGATATCCACCGGCAGGGTGCTCAGCTCCTGGCCGGTACCGCTCTCGACCACCTCGCGCATCCCCTGCTGGACGGTCTCGATCACGGTACGGTCGACTTTCAGGTTGACCAGCGGCTCGGGCTTGAACGGCGTCTTGTCCTTCTTGTTCTCCGAGTTCACGTAGGCCTTCACCAGGTGCGGCTTGTAGGCGATGCCGTTCCCGGCGATCGCGGCGGTGTACGTCGCCACCTGGAGCGGCGTCGTCAGGACGAACCCCTGGCCGATGCCCATGTGGTAGGTGTTGCCGATGAACCAATCCTCGCCGAACGTGGCCTTCTTGTAGGACTGCGACGGCACGAGGCCGTCCTGCTCGTCGGGCAGGTCGATACCGGTCGGCGTACCGATGCCGAACTGGCGCATGTAATCGCCGAGCTTGTCCACGCCGAGCCCCCGGATGTCGTCGTAGCCTCCGGAGACCTTATAGAAGTAGACGTCGGAGCTGACGGCCAGGGCGCGTACCGCGTTCACGCTGCCGTGACCGTCTTCCTTCCAGTCGGGGAATTCGTATCCCTCGATCTCCAGCGAGGGCGGCGAACTCAGGTAGTCGTTCGGCCCGATCACGCCTTCCGCCAGGGCGCCGGTCGCCGTCACGATCTTGAACGTGGATCCCGGCGCATACTCGCCGAAGACCGGGCGGTTGAAGAGCGGCTTGGTGGGATCGTCCGCCAGTTCGCGGTACTTCCCTTCCTCGATGCCGTCTACGAAATCATTGTTGTCGAAGGACGGAAGCGAGACCATGCCGAGGACCGTGCCGGTCTTGGGGTCTAGCGCCACCGCGGACCCGCCGGTCGCATCCCGTCGGGAGCTACTGATGCCGTTCTCGACCGCGTCATGCATGGCCCGCTGCAGCTTCGGGTCGATACCGAGTTCGACGCTCCGCCCCGGTTTCGGTTCCGTGGATTGGAGCTCCTTCAGGATCTCCCCCTGCGCGTTCACTTCGAGCCGCCGCTGCCCGGGCGTCCCGGCGAGCGTGTCCTGGTAGACCCGCTCCAAGCCGGTCTTGCCGACGTAGTCGTTCCGGCGGAGCTCGGGATCCTCCTCCAGGTCTTCGGCGGAGACCTTGCCGACGTAGCCCAGCAGGTGCGCGTACAGGTCGGGATCGGCGTACTGGCGCCGCGGGTTGTTCTGGACGGTCACTCCTGCGAGGTTCTGCGCACGCATCCTGAGGAGCACCGAGCTGTCACGGTCGAGCCCGTCGGCGATCAGGATGGCCTGGTCGTGCCGGAGGCCTTCCTTCTCGGCGCGCTTTCGGATCTCGGCCGCCGACTCCTTGAGCGGCGCGCTCAGCGTCCGGTATATCCGCTCACGATCGGCCTCCTTCCGGGGCAGCTCCAACGGCACGATCCGCACCTCGAAGTTCGGGCTGTTGCGGGCGATGATGCCGCCTTTCGCGTCGTAGACCACGCCGCGCGGCGCCACGATCTCGATCGCCCGGGTGCGGTTCCCCTCGGCCAGCGCCGCGTTCTCCTCGGCGCCGAGGATCTGCAGGGCGGCCAGCCGGCCGGCCAGTACGGTGAACAGCAACGCGACCGCGACCATGAAGAAGCGGATGCGGAGCGAATCGCCGCCCCGTTCCCGGGCGACCTGGCTCGTATCCTCCTCGTTCTTCAGGGCGCCTTGCCACGACTCCGCCCCCTCGGTGGACGTATCGAGGTCGAGATTGAGGAATTTACCGGTATCGAAGGGATCCTTCATGGCGCGATGAGGCCGTCCGGTCGGCATAAAGTCCGGCCAGGGCGGCGGAGATAAGGAAAGCCACGAACGTGGCTACCGCATTCAGTGTACCCGTGCGGAATGCTTCAGCCAAAAGCGGGAATCCTTCCACGGACAGGGCCGTCCAGACGAGCAGTGTCAGCTCGTAGACGGCGACGGCCGCGGCTCCGCCGGCCAGGACCGGGGCCCAGGAGACCGCTCCGGCCGTGTACCCGCGGAGCACCAGCCAGAACGTTCCGTAGCCGAACGCGCTGGCAAGGGTCAGCCGTCCGAAGTCGTACTGCGCGTACAGATCCAGGGCCAGGCCGGACCCGATCGCGACCCAAAAGCCGGTCCGGGGATGTGCCGTGGCGCCCCAGGCCAACGCCGCCGCCAGGGCGAAGGCGGGCAGGACGCGGGTGGTCAGCTGCGGCCAGAGCGAGAGCTGGAGCGCGAAGATGCTGAGCCAGACCAACAGTCCGAGCAGGCGCCTCATCGTTGGCCGGTGATTATGAACAGGCGTTCCAGGCGGCGCAGGTCCACCGCCGGCCGGATCTCCGCCGTCTGGAACACGTCGGTGTCGTGTTTCTCCACCCGGTCTACCGTGCCGACCACCAGCCCCTTCGGGTAGTCGTTACCGAATCCCGAGGTGAGCAACGTATCGCCCGTGCGAAGCTCGTCGGTCTGCGGGACCATCTCGAGCTGGAGCCCGAACCCCCGGCCGCCCCGGAGGAGCCCGGAGGCCCGTGTCTGCTGCGCCAGGGCCGGGACGGCGCTGCCGAAGTCGGTGATCAGGCGGACCTTGGCCGTGGAGGGCGTGGTCTCGATCACCTGCCCCACCAGGAGCCCCTGGGTCACGGCCACCATTCCTCGCTTGATGCCCGAGGAGCTGCCCCGGTCCACCGTCAGGATCTGCTGGTAGTTGGTCGGGTCTTGGCTGATGATGTCCGCCTCGGTCAGGGCGAACCCGGAATCCTGGGCGAACCCGAGCTGCGCCTTGAGCGCATCGTTCTCAAGGACCGCCTCCTCGCGCTTGGCGAGCTCGCTCTTCAGTTCACCGATTTCCTTTCGCAGCCCCGCGTTCTCCTGCTCAAGGTCCGACCGTCCGGTGATCTGGACGGCTTTGGCGACGGGTTCGAGCATCAGGCCGACGAGCCCTTCGAGCGGTCGGAGCAGGCCGATCGCTCCACCGAGCATCAGCAGCACCACCGCCCCGATGATTAGCGGCGCATTTCCGGACAGGTTTTGTCGGCGGCCCACCACGGGCTAGACCGTCGGCGGTTTTTCGTACTGCGTCGAGACGAGCACTTCCTTGAGCTGGTCGAGATCCTCGAGCACCAGGCCGGTGCCGCGGACTACCGCGGTCAGCGGCTCGTCGGCCACGTAGACCGGGATCTTCGTCTGTTCGGCGATCAGCTTGTCGAGGCCGCGCAGGAGCGCGCCGCCGCCCGCCAGGACCACGCCGCGGTCCAGGATGTCGGCGACCAGCTCCGGAGGCGTTTCCTCGATGGTCGTCTTCACGCCCTCGACGATCGCGTTCACGCTGCGGCGCATCGCCTGACGGACCTGCTCGTCGCTGACCCGGACCGCCTTCGGCAGGCCGGAGACCAGGTCGCGGCCACGCATCTCCGCCTCGCGCGGCTTGTCGAGCGGCCAGGAGGAACCGATCGAGATCTTGATTTCTTCGGCCGTCCGTTCGCCGAGGTGCAGGTTGAACTCGTCACGGGCGAACCGGATGATGTCGTTGTTGAAGGCGTCGCCGGCCACGCGGATACTCCGGGCCATCACCACGCCGCCGAGGCTGAGCACCGCCATCTCGCTGGTACCGCCGCCGATGTCGACGATCAGCGAGCCGGTCGCCTCCTGGACGGGCATCCGGGCGCCGATCGCGGCGGCCATCGGCTCCTCGATCAGGTACACGCTGCGGGCGCCCGCCGACTGAGCGGCGTCTTCCACGGCGCGGCGCTCCACCTCGGTGACGCCGGACGGGATGCCGATCACCACGCGCGGCCGCGGGAAGATCGTGAAGCCTTCCTTGTGGACCTTCTCGATGAAGTATTTGAGCATCTGCTCGGTCACCTCGAAGTCGCTGACCACGCC